>QKGU01000294.1 GCA_003250325.1 Paludibacter sp. | reverse complement strand
CTTCTGTTGCCAATTCATTATCGGCAGCTGTGAGTGCATAAAAATTATAGATGCCACCACCGCCGTAAGTCTCTGTATTCGCTAAAATATAAATGGCATCGTAAGGCACTTCAGCAGCAAGATCGCGAACTGCAAAAGAATTAGGACTTGTCAGATAACGGGGTTCGTAAAACGTGTAGAAATGTGAACTGCATGCAGTATTTTTCCAATCGTCGTTTTGAGGTTTGGAAATTCCTGAATCATGCGAGACTGCTGCAATAGCATAAATATTTATCCTGCTTTTGTAGGTGATAAACGGTTCGTGAGTGAGAATATTATCAGCCAAACGCTTTGCATCAGCATAAAACTTACGACGATCTTTTGCGGAATAACCTTCAGCAATTACGGCAATATCAACAGCTTTTTCCGGAGATGCATTTTTCAGAATTGCTTTTACCGGAATGTTTTCCTGTTTTGCTTTCCATATCAATTTATCATTCGGCGAAAACTGATAACTGAACAATTCTTCCCATTTATCAAGATCCAATCGTTTTTCAATAATAAGTTTCACACTATTTTTAGGAAATGGAAATTGTATCGTTTGTTCGAAGCTTTTATTGACAGTTTTTGCTTCTTCGGTAGATTGCCATTCGCGATAAAGTGCGCTAAAACCTCGACATAAATCAGTTTATTCGAAATACTGTCGATTACCCGAAATCGGAAATCACCGAGATTCAGATCGTTTGACAAATGGGAATGTCGCCCTCCCCAAAATGGTTCCTGTTTAATTTTATCAAGAAAAACGTGGGTATCGTTACTGTTCCCACAAAAATGAAAATCCACACGGCAAGCTTTATCGGTAAAATAATCAACATATTGTTGCGCCGACAATGTAAAAGCAAATAGAGCTGACAGTAAAAATATAAATTTTAATTTTTGCATAAATTTTCATTTTTGATTAAAACTACAAATTAAGGAAAAATCACAATTAAATCCAACAAAAAAATCCTTCGATTTGCAATTAGCAAAAAGAAGGACTTTTAAAAATTTTTCAGAGAAGGTTAAGTTTGAAAAAAGAAGATTAATTAAGAGTTCAGATCTATTTCCTCAACTATTGGTTGAGCATAAGTATAACGTTTGCTGACCACTTCCACTTCTGGAAGTTTGCTAACTGATTCTTTCAACTGAATAGGTACATCTAACATTGTATTTCCGTGTTCAACAACCAATTCTGTAGTTTCATCCTTTTCGAAGCCTACATTTCTTACAGAAAGGATATAGTCACCCGGAGTCACATTTTCGATAATAAATTCCCCATTGTTATCACACATATCCCCAGCCACAATTTCATTGGTATTTGGGTTAATTAGTGTTGCGGTCGCATATACTATTGGGTCGTTGTTTTGGTCCATTACCTGACCTTTCACGATACCCGAAGCACTTGCAAAGAAAGTAATGCCAAGCATTAATGCAAGAGCTGCTATCCGGTTTGTTTTATTCGTTTTCATAGTTTTTTGTTTTTAATTTAAAATACCGTTTGGTTTGTTTGTCTATTAATTAGACGTATTGAATCTTTGTTTTGGATTTAGAAAAATAAAGTATTTCAAATATGAACTAATTTAAATTCTATTTTCTCCGTTTCAACTATTTTGATTCAATTTTTTGTAAGTAGAATCTGATAGTTCTACTAGTTGACCATTTTTGTCAATCATAATGTAACGATTTACAGAAACTGTAAATCCGGGTTTTGAAACTGATAAAATGTATTGACCTTCAAAAACTCCCTCAATAAGGAAGGCACCATTTTTCGCCGTGTTGTTTACAGCAACAATTTCATTTGTGCTTAAATCGACTAAAGTAACAGTTGCACCAGCTACAGCATTTTTGTCACTATCCACAATTTTACCTTTTATTTCACAAGTTTCCTGAGCAAAAGACAAGGCACTAACCATAACCAGAGTTGCTAGAAAAAGCACTTTTTTAATAAGATTTGTTTTCATAATTTTGATGTTTAAAAGTTTATTTGCTTACCTATTATTTTGACTTTTTTGCAAGAGAAATATTACATCCGATTGTATTAAAATTTTATTTTTTATATATCTGAATTTGTTCCTCTCATTTTTATAGACGCTAAGACTTGAATAATATTACATCGATTATCAATATATTTTTTATAAAATTCAACAAATAATACGTCAATCTAATAAATATTGATTTCTATGAGTATCATTTTAGAAATAAGATCCTGTAAGGACAATTGTATTCCCTTTGAATACATGCATTGGATATTTACCAATACCATTTGTAAAAAAATTCGTTCTGTTTTGCTTTGAGTTTTTGCAAACGTACATTCGCTGTCCGTTTTTGCACACATAATAAAATGCTTCGTCGGGTTTATTAAATCTAAGATTCTCAATTTGGAATCCGTTTGGAGTTCTTTTTATCGGGATGTTGCAAAATTCATATTTATTAAAGTCGAAATAAGCTCCATAAAAAAGCAGATGTTTTTGTTTGTCCAGATCGTTTATTGCCGATTCAGTTTTATAGACATATACCGGCTTTTTAAAGTTCTTTTCATACATAAAATAACTTTCAGCATCCTTTTTGTCTTCTTCGTTCAGAATATAATTATCCGGGACAACTACCACAATCGAATCGGTTTTATAAAATACTATATTAAGCAGTTTAGCATATAATGGGTTATAATAGTTTTCCATACCATAAGCATTCCTGTTCCCACAGAAAGAGATCAATACAAAGACCACTACAATTGATTTTAATTTAAAATTCGTTTTCATAATTTTCATTACAGATTTTAGTTTATTACAGATTTTATATTTTATCTGTTAGACGCAACTAATATTTAGTTTGGATTTTATATCACGATTTTTAACTATAAAAAAACAACACCCCGAAAGCATGAAAACTTTCGGGGTGTTGTATAAAAAAACGACTATTTTCGTTATAAAATAGTTTGTATCACAGTATTTTATATAATTATTGTTTAATTACACGTTGGTAAAAAGAATTGCCTTCGCAAATAATTTTTGCTATATAAACTCCGGCAGGCAAGTCAGAGATATTAATTCTTGTCTCGCTATCTGTTCCATCTACCAGTTTTTGGAGAACAACTTTCCCGGTCATCGTAACAAAAGCAATTGATTTAACAGTTTGTCCTGAAATATTATTCTTTATATTCAGGCTATTATTTGCCGGATTTGGATAAAGAAATAAATCACTATCTTTCAAATCATTAAGTGCATTAGGATTTGTTTGCCACACAAACGATGCTACTGTTGATCCCGGTAAAGTATAAACAAAAGATTGTGTTCCTGAAACTATTTTGAAAGTTTGTGACGAACTGTTCATGTTATATACCAAAGTTACTATTGTACCATCAGTATTCTGAAAGGCAGTAGATAATACATTTGCTCCTGCAACACTTGTACTTAAGCGTATAGCTCCGGATTTTACAAATTTCGAAAACTGTCCGACAAGATAATATGACAAATTGTAATTATAACTTGTTGAATTATTTATTGTAACTGCTCCCTGACAGGTGTTACAACCGCCCGGGGTATGAGGCCCTATACTTGAATTATTTGCCAGATTCCATTCAAGAATAACTTTAGCCCAGTTCAATGAAGCCCCGAACAATACATTTTTAAAATGCCAATAAAAATCGCCCCCAAAATCTCCGGTAGATGCAGTATATTGTTCTGTAAAATACACATTTTTACCAGTTGAATTTTTTACTGTTGTTAATGCCGAAATATCACCAGAATACAAATGAAACGCAGCTCCATCAACATAACCACTATTCTTGCAAACGTCAATCGGATAAGTTGTATTACCGCAATTATGATCGTAAGCGATAATTTTCACTGCCGAAAATCCTGCACCTGCAAGTTGAGGACCTAAATTATTATTTATAAAATTAATTTGTTCTGCAGAACTCATCAACATACTTGGTTCTGCATTCCCGTTTTCGGGCTCATTCTGCACTGTAATTGCCCAGATATTAATCCCCTGATTTTTCATAGCAGTTAAATATTTAACAAAATATTTTGCATATGTTCCATAGTGTGCAGAACTTAAACTTCCGCCAACCCATGCATTATTTGTTTTCATCCAACGAGGTGCTGTCCATGGCGTCGCCAGGATTTTAACATCCGGATTAATCGTCAGAATTTGTTTTAGTACAGGTACTAAATAAGTCAAATCAGGTCCGGCTAGACTAAAAGAATTAAGCCCTGTGTCACCGGAAACTTCATCGTAACTATAAGCAGAGGAGCTCAAATCTGAAGCTCCGATACTAATCCTTAAAACAGAAATGCCTAACCCTGTAGTTTTGTCAAATAGCTCCATTAATAATTTTGTTTGTTGTGCTGTTGTAAGCGATCTGATCACTTCTGCGCTCCCTTCTGTAAGGGCGAACCCAAATCCATCCATGGTTTGATATTTAACTGTTGGATTGAGCGTTATTGTAACATTAGCAGCTCCTGTATTTGTAGCAAAATTAGCAGAACTCTGTTGAGCTAGTAATCGGCTCTTATCAGAACTTGTCAGCCATGGTGTTACAGTTTGTGAGAAACCTGAAGAAGTTAGAAAAAAACAGAAAAATAGAAAAACAAAATGCTGAGAACTAACAAACTGAAAAACTGATTTCATCTTTTTAGTTGATTGAATAATAATTGAAGTCATTTTAATTTCTTTTGATTTTGTTTTTTGTAAAATAGTGTAAATATAAACTATGTGATTATCTTAAGTTTCAGTTATACAACTTGTGATTTGAACATTCATTTCAAATATCTGTAAATGTGTAGCATTGCAGTCTTTATTTTGTATTTGTCAACTGTTTGGTACACCTTTGAAAGAATACTATTTATGTTTTGTACTTATACAAATCGCATTTCTATTGTCAATATTTTTAAAATCCCAAAAGGCTTTAAGATATTGTCAATGTAAAAAAATAAGAGCTTATTTAAGTTCGAAATCCACCATTGAACGAATATCTGCAGATGAACTTCCGATGTAAATTTTGAATTTACCCGGTTCAGCTATCCATTCGTGCTTTTTATCATCGAAAAATTTTAAATCTGTAGCAGAAATATTGAAAGTAATATCTTTCGATTCATTTGGTTGTAATTCCATTTTTGCAAAATGTTTCAACTCTTTCAGCGGACGTGGTAAAGAAGATTTTATATCTCCAACATACAGTTGTACAACTTCTTTTCCTGCCAGTTTTCCGGTATTTTTTACAGGAATAGTAATCGTCAACGTTTCGTTTTCTTTTATAGATTTGGCAGATGCAGAAGCTTTTCCGTAAGCGAATTGTGTATAACTCAATCCATGTCCAAAAGGAAACAGAGGTTTAATTTTGTTCTTTTCGATCCAACGATAGCCAACAAAAATACTTTCACGGTAAGTTTCTTCCTGTTCCTTGCCGGGATAGTCTCCCAAGGCATGAGCACCAATATCGGTGAGTTTTACAGGAAAGGAAAATGGCAATTTGCCTGATGGATTTACTTCGCCTGTCAGCACTGCTGCCAAAGCATTTCCTGCTTCCGAGCCGAGATACCATGTTTCAACAATAGCCGGAACATTATTCACCCAGGGCATAGCAACGGCATTACCTGAAACAATAACCACAACCAGATTTTTATTTATTTTCGCCAATTCGCTAATAACTCGATCCTGATCGTAAGGTAATCCCAGTTCTTTGCGATCGCCACCTTCACAGTCCTGCCCATCATGTTTATTCAAACCACCTATAAAAACTACATAATCAGCATCTTTTGCCATCGTACAAGCCTCTGTGAGAAGTTCTTCCGGCGAACGATCATCATTTATGTCGGTGGCAGTGAGTCCATCCTGTTCGGCAGTTTTCTCACCCGCATATCCGCGGGCATATTCTACTTTTACTTTGCCAGCTTTTTGTTTAATTCCTTCCAAAGGCGAAATTTCATATTTTACTTTCAACGAAGAACTTCCGCCTCCGATAGTCATTGCTTTAATGGCATTTTCGCCTACTACCAGAATTTTTTTAGCAGTATTCATATTTAATGGAAGAACCGGCATTCCCCCTTTGAGGGAGTTGGAGGGGGCTGAATTTTTCAACAAGACAATGCCTTCTTCTGCAATCTGACGAGCAGCTAGTCCGTGTTCTGCTGTAGCAAAAGACCCAAACGGACGATTGCGGTTCATTGTAGTGCGAAATGCCAAACGAAGAATATTGCGTACTTTTTTATTGACTTCCTCTTCAGCCACTTCGCCCGATTTCAATAGTTTAAGAAAAGGATTAGCTAAATAATATTGGGAGTAAGCGTCACTCTTATTTTCAGTTAAGCCATCGGTCCATGATCCAAATTCCATATCCAGACCGTTATAAATAGCTTCTTTCGTATTATTTACTCCCCCCCAATCGGAAACAACCACACCATCGAAATTCCACTCGCCACGCAAAATATTTTTAAGCAGATATTCGTTCTGACAAGCCCATTGACCTTTGTAGCGATTATAAGCTCCCATTATCGCCCATGCTTTCCCTTCTGTTACAGCAGCTTTGAAAGCCGGTAAATAAATCTCGTACAATGCACGATCATCTACATTTACATTTACTGTATGACGATCTTCTTCCTGATTATTCAGAGCATAATGTTTCACACAAGCCGCCACACCATTTTCCTGAACGCCTTGTACGTAAGGTACAACCATGCGCGAAGCCAAATAAGGATCTTCACCCATATATTCGAAATTACGTCCATTGAGTGGAGTGCGGTAGATGTTGACACCAGGCCCCAATAATACGTTTTTATTTCTGTAACGAGCTTCTTCTCCAATAGATTTTCCGTAAAGAGCAGCCATTTCGGGATTCCATGTAGCCGCTAAACATGTAAGAGCAGGGAACGCCATACAAGAGTCATTTGTCCATCCCGCCTGATTCCATTCGTCCCAAAGCACTTCGGCACGGATACCGTGAGGACCATCTGTCATCCAATTTTCAGGAATACCTAAACGAGCCACTCCCGGCGAACTAAATTTTGATTGTGCATGCACCATAGCCACTTTTTCTTCCAGCGTCATGCGCGATAATGCATCTTCCACACGCACTTCCATTGGTTGCGAATCGTCCAGATAAAGTGGAGTATTATTTTTGGAAAAAGATAATACGCTAAAAAAGAGGCAAAACATTAATAAAATTCTTTTCATTTTCGAAGATCTTTTTTTATAAAAAACAATTTACCAGCGGAAGGAAACAACTGCTTTCCCCGGAATAGTATAGTTAAACAAGTGTGTACCGTCGGTAACCTCAATATCTTTAGAGTTGGTTGATTTATTGAGTAAAACCAACGCAAAACTCCCATCCTTGTTTTCGAAAGCCGAGAGTACGATATTTTTATCTTTAATTTCGTTAGTTCCAATTCGGGTTGCACCCGGTTTCACAACGCTTGATAAATGCGCAATAATGTAATAATGCGAGTTGCGGACTATCGTTTTATAGTCAGATTTGTCGATATCCACAGCACCGTAACAGGTTTGACAACCTCCATCTCGATTAGGTCCAAGATCCGTATCAAGCATTAAGTTCCAAACAACCACTGCCTTGCACCAATTATTTACTGTGCCCAAAGCCACTTCCTGCATATCTTCAAGAAGTCGTGTACTCAAATCGCGTCCATTATTCCATGTGCCAATAGAAGTCTCGGAAAAGATCAATTCTTTATCAGGTCTTTGACTATGAATATCTGAGAGTTCAAAAAGATTACCTCCATAATTGTGGTAAGCTGCACCAACAACTATTTCATTATCGATGCCCGATTCGTATATTCTTAAAGGATACTCATTTTGTTCGGATATGTTGTCGTAATTATAATTGTGGTCGAAAAGGTAGACTTTCACTGCAAGTCCGGCAGCTTTAATCTTTGGGGCGAGCGACAAATTTACAAAATCGCATTGCTGCTGCCAACCCATAAACAACGAAGCAGAATTGCCTCGGTTGAGGGGTTCGTTTTGAGGTGTAATAGCGTAAATATTAATCCCTTCGGCGGCAAATGCCTGAAGCCATTGTATAAAATACTTTCCGTAATCGTCATAAAATGCAGGATTCAGCTCACCACTTGTCCATGAATTAAAGGGCTGCAAATCGATAAGATTATTCACTTTCATCCAACGTGGACAAGTCCATGGCGAAGCAATAATTTTTATATCCGGATTAATCGCCTGAATTTCTTTGAGTATTGGAATCACATAATCCGTTTCTTCCTTTGTCAGAGCAAAACCAGCTTTTCGATCGTCCCAACAGGTATATTCACTGAGTGAAAAATCAGAACAGCCAATAGCAATTCGTATATATGAGAATCCGTATCCATCTTTGTTTGAAAAAGTTTCACGCAAGAATTTCTCACGATCTGCCGATTTCATTTTTAATAGATTAAAACAGGTCGAGCCAGTTATGGCTGCACCAAATCCATCCATTGTTTGAAAACGGGCGGCAGTATCAAGTTGTATTGCCAACGCCTCTGAACTTTTTTTATGCCCAGAAAAACTGATTGCCTTTTTTGTTAGATCGGAACTGCGTGTTGCTGTTGTTTCAAAAACAGTAACGTCACTTTTCAGGTTTCCGCACGATAAAAACAAAAAAGTAAAAATTCCGATGAAAGAGGAGGTTATTTTCATGAAATTCATTGTGGTGTTTTTTATGGAATGGATATTAAAAAAAATAGAGGCAAAGCGCACTCCGCCCCTATTTCAAGAAAGTTTAAACTATTATTTTACAAGTATTTTTCTTGCAAAGCCATCCACACGGACAAGATATAGTCCTTTATCCAAAGTTTTTGAAGTAAAATTGCCCTGAATATTTTGCGACTCTATATTCTTACCTGTCAGGTTAAATATTTCAACTCTACTCAATGCATTGTTTACTACAATTTTATTATTTTCGGTTATTACAGTGAAATAATCGGCATTTACATCGTTTAAAGCGTTTGGACCACAAAGTGTACCGCCGTCACCATTGGTCCACTTACAAACAGTAATCGAAACGTTTGCACCATCTGTTACAAAATTAACTGCACGGTTGCTTTTCTCCTTCCATGCTTGAGTTGTTTCGTCATATTCCTGTTCCGGGTTACTCCAGTCAGCTCCGTTGTAAAGGCGGTATTCCATCGTTTGAATTGGCCTTGAAGTTGTGTACGAGTAAGTTCCATCAGTATTTTTTGTCATTAGGTGTGCAGCAGGATCATCCCAGTTCCAGCCAAACAAGCTACCCTGAATCCAAACATCCCCTGTTGCAGGAACTGTTGCTGTAATAGTAACATAACCGGCAAGTGCTGGATCGAATATTGAACTGAATGACTGAATATTGTAAGCATACTTATCGGTTTCGTAATTGTTTCCATCAGACAGTTTTAAATTTCCTGCTGTTTGTTCGTATGCCCAGTCCGGTCCGGCGATAAATTTAAATTCCAATCCATCAGGATTTTCCGTAGTGAGTGCAAAAGTAAATACCTTACCACCAGATTCCTCTCCAACATAAGTCATTTTCTGGCTTTCACCGAATACTCCCGACCAACCATTGAAACTTCCGGTAATATAAAGTTCATAAACAGTAGCTGGCACGAAACAATCGATTGTTAGATTTTTTAAATCAGGAGTGAAGACTGCTTTCCAAAATAAAACATTATCCGCGCCATTGTTGTCAGAGTATTTCCGATTGGCATGAGCAGTAAACCCACTTTCATCCACTTCTGTTGTTGCTGGGTCATCTACTCCCGTAATCGCAGTGATAGATTCTTCATAACCCCAATCCGGACCGGAATAGTACTTGTACTCAGCAGTTTCAGTTGCATTTGGTAAATCAACTGTATAGTGAGTAGCATCTACCGAGGTCATTTTCACCCAGGTACCCCAACCACCAGCGGCATCACCTGTAATATAGCAGGTGTTTGTTCCCTCAGGAACGACAACGGTATAAGTTAATGCCTTAACCTGTTGTGAAACGAAAATGCTTGCAAAAAGCATTAAAAAAAAGGAGATTTTTTTCATGATGTTTTCAATTAAAAAGTTAGTAAATAAAAAATTAATTGTCGTTTTATTATTTGAAATTAAAGGTTACTACTGATTCATCTTGTTGTTTAAAAATAAATCGGCGGCTTACACAACGCACATTATATTCCTGCATTTGTCCACTACGATTCATTACCACAAGCGTTTTACTGCCATCGCTATTTAGAAAGCCTGAAAGCGTCATACCCGAAGGCAAAGCAATGGCAGTAACCTTTATACGTTTAGCATTCAGTCTGACCGTTTTTGAAAAATGCCCGATAAGGTAGTATTCTTCGTTGCGGATGTAAGAACCATCTTCGCGAATAGTAACTACGCCGCGGCAATCCTGACATCCACCTGTAGTGGTAGTGGGTCCATGATCTTCGTTAAGAGCCAGATTCCACATTAAAAAGTTTTTCGAACCGCGATTAACCGTTGCCATTAAAAATTCCTTCATGTACCAAAACATGTTTCCCATACGCGTATCAGTGTTCCAACCGCCACCCGACTGTTCTGTGAAATACACATCTTTGTCAGGATAAACCGCCTGCACCTCATCAATGGCTGACGCTGTACCGCCATAGCCGTGCCAACCTGTTCCTGCCACATATTGTCGCGTTTGAGCATCGTTCAAAATATTGAGCGGATAATACGCCATATCAAAATTGTGATCCCAAATAATGATTTTGGTTTTGATGCCATTTTGAACGAATTTTGGTCCGAGATAATCACGGATAATGGTATTTTGTTCCTGCCATTCCATTTTCATAGTTGGATAACCGCCGGTTTCGTACATCGGCTCATTTTGAATTGTTATTGCGTCGATAGTAATTCCTTCGTTTTCGAACGCTTTGATATAGCGTACAAAATATTCCGCAAAACTTTCGTAAATAGCATTTTGCATAATAAGCGAACCGCCATACATACTGTTGTTTTGCTTCATCCAAGCAGGTGCGCTCCACGGACTTGCCAGAATTTTGATTGTCGGGTTTATTTCCAAAATCTCTTTCAACACCGGCAAAAGATCTAATTTGTCGCGTTCCGGAATAGCAAATTTGGTAATATCATTTTGATCGCAATAGCTGTATGTTCCAATTGAAAAATCTGATGAACCGATAGTTATCCTCAAATAATTGATTCCAATTCCTTTTTCGGCATCGAATAAATCGGTAAGTAAAGCTTTCCGTTTTTCTTCGCTCATATTGTTTATCAGATAAGCAGACGAACCTGTAAGCGCTGCCCCGAAACCGTCTATTGTTTGATATGTGGTTGCAGTATCCAGCACTATGGTATAATCGGCCAGTTCTTTTGAAAAATTGGTTGCATTTTTTTTCAAAAGTGAAGATTCTGTTCCCGTTGTCATCCAATACAGAATATCTCCAACCGGGTCTTCAGTTTCTCCATCTACTATAATATCCGGTTTATCCTTGCAAGAGGTTAAACCAAAAACAATTGAAAAAATAAGTGAGAAAAAAATCAGATTTTTAGTCATGGTCTTTATGCTTATTTTTACCCCTAAGGCACTTAGTTTAAAGTTTCAGAGCCTTAGAGGTAAAATCTTATCTATAAAATCAATTCACTTTTACAAAACTCAGTGTTTTTAAATTTGTATCAATGGTTATGCGATATACACCCGGTACCGAAACAAGATTAGCAGTTCCGTTGAAGTTACCTAAATCCGCATCGGTAGGTGCAACAAACAAGTCTGAATTGATTGTATATTCGCGGGCATCTACTTCACCTCCCCAACCGCGTTGGTGGAAGAATTTCGCACTGAATCTCAGGCGCCATGGTTCAGCCGCAGTCTCATCGATAACATGCTCCACATAAATTGTCGTTTGGAAAACTCCTGCTGACACTTTTCTACAAAATGCATATTCGAGCGGCGAGTTCCAGTTCCAGGATGAAGTTTTTGCAAGTGGCGTTTGCGGACGTCCAAAACCTACACCATCGAGCCACAAAACATCAGGAAATACCGCATTTGGTTGTTCTACATATACATAATCGGCAGAAGGCAGATAATAAACAGTATAAACACCTGTTTCACCAAGGAATTTCACTGTATTTGCACCAGTAACTTCAAAGAAGTCCGGAGTAAACGCTTTACTGAAATTACTTACACCAGTAACGGTCATTTCGGTATCTTTACCAAGATAGATTACAGCCTTTTTCCATGTAGCAGCTGTTGTTACATTTAAATGATCGGTAGAATTTATATCAACACTTCCAAAAGTCGTAATGTCCATTGAAGTTGCCGGAGTAAGAGGATCACCCACTCCTGTAACAACGTAATTAAATAAGTCGACATTAATTTCTTTGTAACCAATCAGGGTTAAGTCACTCAGCGTTATTCCGTCACCACCTTCTTGTATTTCAGCTAACTCTCCATTCGCTGAACCAAACACCATACCTGTCCAATCCACATTTCCGAAACGGGTTATTTTGGTGGCAAGATAAAATGTGATTTCATTAGCAAGATTCAGATTACTTGCAGAGTAGATATAATTCGCTGCATCGGTAAGTGAAAGTTTGGTCGATCCACCGCCAGCTACAGGTACCAAATAGAGTTGTGGAATCTGAGGACGACGCACTTTGGCTGTCGAAATAATCTCGTCAGTATGATTTCCCTCTACATTAATTGAGGAAATATATACTTCTACTGGCGCATTGTCCGGCATGTAAGGTCCAAAAGGAATTTGATATTTTGCGCTGTAAGAAGCAGAATTTCCTTTAGTGCGCACCGACTCTTTTGTTATAATCACATCATTAACAACCACTTTTATTTCCAAAGTAGAAAGCGGAGTAATATTGTCAGTTATTTCGCCCACCGAGAGCGATATAGAGTCACCATACATAGTCGAGCCTTAAAAAGCCCATTTTCGTATTATATTATTGTTGATTTGGTAAAACATAGCTTTTATCAAGTCAACAATTTGTATTTTAAATTCGAGCCAAAAAGATGATTTCCATTTATTCATCATCCTTTTGAAGTT
>QKGU01000297.1 GCA_003250325.1 Paludibacter sp. | reverse complement strand
TTGTTGGTCACGATACGCTTTAAATTGGATTCGACAACTTGCTTCGTCTGGGTATTGCGCAACAAAATTTAGTAAATTCATGCCTTTTCTGATTTGTTTTTACAAAAATAATCAAATTAGGCGAAATAACGGATAATCATATTATTTTATTAGCAACAGGTTCTTTTTATATTCTATTTGAGATTATGTGCTGTTAGAACAGTTTTCGATTGTAAATTTTGCAAATAACCCACTAAATTTTTTACAGCGAGTGCCCTATGACTTATCTTATTTTTTTCATCCGGACTTAACTGAGCAAAACTTACGAGGTAATTCTCAGGAACAAAAATCGGATCATATCCAAACCCTGCATTTCCTCGTGGACAATGCAATATTCTTCCATCAATTTTACCTTCGAAATAATGAGTTTCCCCATTAATTATTAATGCTATAACTGTGCGAAAACGAGCACTTCTATCCAGATTATCACCCAATTTATCAAGCACTTTTATCATATTCTTCTGAGCATCGTGCTCCTCGCCTGCATATCTGGCAGAATAAACTCCCGGTTCTCCTCCCAAAGCATCAATTTCCAGACCCGTATCATCGGCAAAACAATCCAAACCAAATTTATCATGAATATATTTTGCCTTTAAAAAAGCATTTCCTTCAAGAGTATCAGCCGTCTCGGGAATATCATCATTACAATTAAGTTCCGACAAACTCACAATACTGAAATGCGGTTCCAAAATTGAGCGAATCTCCCCTAATTTATGCATGTTATTAGTCGCAAAAACCAGTTTTTTCATATATAAATTGCTTAAATATAAACTCATCGTGCAAAGATAAGTATTTTTAGGAATATAGAACTAAACTCCGTATCTTTTAAGTCGTTGGAAATGTAAAGACTGTAATTTCGAATGTTGTCATGTTTATTTTCTTACAACAAGAAAACATGGAAGAGATTTCACAATGCAAAAGAGGAAAGATTTGAGACAAAGGAAGTCGGTATTATTCAACTATAAAGTTTACTATATTACAATAAACTCTGTAAGCTAAATCACACCGAAATCCTACAAAAAAACGAACGGGAATTAATTAAGAATTCACCTCGAGATTAGACTGACAAGTACAAACCAGATTTCGGTCTCCGTATCCATTGTCAACACGAGCTATATTTACCCAGAATTTATTCTCTGCCACCCAATCTGTAGGATACGCAGCCTTTGCTCGAGTGTACGAATGATTCCAATCCTCTGAAACAATAGAATATTCAGGATGGGGAGCATTTACCAATACATTATCCATTTTATCTGCTGCACCATTTTCCACTTCTTTTATTTCATCAAAAATCTGCAACATCGCATTTGCAAACCGATCGAGTTCAGCCAACGACTCGCTTTCAGTAGGTTCAACCATCAATGTCCCATGAACAGGGAATGACAATGTGGGTGCATGGAAACCATAGTCCATTAATCTTTTGGCAATATCTGTTTCTGTAATTCCTGAGGTCGCTTTAAAGTTACGCGCTTCCAAAATCAATTCATGACCAACGTGTCCTTTTTCACCTCTGTAAAGAACTCCAAATGTATCTTTCAATCTTTCAGCTAAATAATTAGCATTTAATATGGCTATTTTCGTTGCGTTTTTCAACCCTTCTTCGCCCATCATTCGGATGTATCCGTAAGTGATCGCTGTAACACTCGCACTACCATAAGGTGCTGCCGAAACGGTATTTTCGCCCATCGATTTGCTTGGTAAAAATGGAATCAGTTTTTCAGTAACACAAATTGGTCCAACGCCAGGTCCACCACCACCATGAGGAATAGCAAACGTTTTGTGCAAGTTCAAGTGGCAAACATCAGCGCCAATCGTTCCCGGATTTGTCAAACCAACCTGAGCGTTCATGTTAGCACCGTCCATATACACCAATCCACCATTTTCGTGAATGGCATCGCACATGTCTTTAATATGTTCTTCAAAAATTCCGTGAGTTGATGGATAAGTAATCATGCAACCCGCCAATTTTTCTTTATTAGCCTCGGCTTTTTCTTTCCAGTCATTCCAATCGGTATTTCCACCGTCGTCACATTTTACCACTACAATTTCGAATCCTGCCTGATGTGCCGAAGCGGGATTTGTACCGTGCGCCGAAGCAGGAATAAGCAATGTATTACGCTGCGATTCTCCTTTGGAAATAAAATAGCCACGAATCGCCATCAAACCCGCATATTCGCCCGCCGCTCCGGAGTTTGGCTGCAAGCTGCAACCGTCGAAACCAGTAATAGCGCACAAATATTTTTCAAGTTCGGAAATCATTTCGTTATAACCCTCCGTTTGATCGGCAGGTGCCAGCGGGTGAATTCCGCCCAATTCAGGCCGGCTCATCGGTAACATTTCCGATGCAGCATTAAGCTTCATCGTGCATGACCCAAGCGAGATCATCGAATGCGTCAACGAAATATCTCTGCGCTCCAATTTCTTGATATAACGCATCATTTCCGTTTCGCTGTGATAAATATTAAATACCGAATGAGTCAGATAAGAAGAAGTACGCTCCAAACTTTCATCGAACGATTGTAAATCATCAAAATCTTCTTCCGCAGCATAAACCGGAGCATTATCAACTGCCTCAGCCAATACTTCAATAATTGTATTTACATCATCCACATCTGTTGTTTCATCGAAACTTATGCCAATTTCACCTGTTTCGAAATAACGGAAATTCACTTCATATTCCAATGCGATAGCTTTAAATTCATCGATAGTAATATCTTCCGGCAATACCACTTTTAATGTATCGAAGAAATTTTCATTGGTTTGAGAAAAACCGTAAACCGGCAAAATTTCATTAATGTATGTAGCAATCGCATGAATTCGTTTCGAGATATTTTTTACGCCTTCAGCTCCATGATAAACTGTATACATACCCGCCATAGAAGCTAACAATGCCTGAGCAGTACAGATATTGGAAGTTGCTTTTTCTCGTTTGATATGCTGTTCGCGGGTTTGCAAAGCCATGCGCAAGGCCGGTTTACCGTTCGCATCTTTACTGATTCCGATAATTCTGCCGGGCATATCGCGTTTAAATTCATCTCTTGTAGCAAAATAGGCAGCAGAAGGACCTCCAAAGCCCATTGGAATCCCCCAACGTTGCGTAGAGCCAAAAACAATGTCGGCACCCCATTCTCCGGGAGGAGTTAACAACGCAAGACTCAATATATCAGCTGCTACCGCCACTTTCGCACCTACAGCATGAGCAGCATTCACAAAATCGGAATAATCCTCAATATTACCATCCGCATTCGGATATTGAACAATAGCGCCAAAATGTTTATCAGTAAATTTGCAAGTAGCATAATTTCCAATTTGTAAT
>QKGU01000405.1 GCA_003250325.1 Paludibacter sp. | reverse complement strand
ACCGTAAACGCTGGTAATGGTCATAAACATTTTTTCGCTTACCTGACGCATTAATTCTACGGGGCAAAGGGCTCCGGCCATGATTCCTGTTCTCAGCGAGCTCATGTCGAACATGTTGAACATTGGATGATTCAACTCTGCAATAAACATGGTTGGTACTCCATAAACAGCGGTACAACGCTCCTTATGAATAGAAGCCAGTGTTATCAACGGATCAAATTTCTCAACAATTACCTGTGTGCTTCCGTGTGTAAGGCAATTCATAGCAGCGAGTACAACTCCGAAACAGTGAAACATTGGCACACAGATACACAGTTTATCGGATTGAGTAAATTTCATGTGCTCACCGGTAAGGTAGCCATTATTGGCAATGTTGTGATGCGAAAGCATAACGCCTTTTGGAAAACCAGTGGTTCCTGAAGTGTATTGCATATTCACTACATCGTGGCAATTTACCGATTGTTTAATGGAAAGAAATTTTTCATCGCTTTGGTTACTTCCGAGTAGTAAAACTTCGGGGGTATTATACATGCCACGATGTTTTTCTTGTCCAATGTAAACTACGTTTCGCATTTCCGGAAAACGCTCGCTTTGCAGCCGTCCGCGTTGAGTAGTTTTGAGTTCTGGTAGGAGAGCGTAGATTGTTTTTAGATAATCGTTTCCGGAAACGCCATCTGTCAAACAAATAGTGTGCATGTCCGAATTTTCAATTACAAAAGCCAGTTCATGTTCTTTGTAATTGGTATTAACAGTTACAGCAACAGCACCGATTTTTGCGCAGGCATACAGAAAAGTCATCCAATCCGGAACGTTTTGTGCCCAGATTCCTACATGCGCTCCTTTCTTTACTCCGATGGAAAGTAATCCTTTGGACATATTATTGACACGGGTATTGAATTCCGACCATGTGAAACGCAGGTTGCGGTCGGAATATACCATAAATTCGCTGTCGGGAGTCTTGGCAGCCCAATGTTCGAGCCAATCTCCTAAGGTATTATCAGATAGATTCATAATAAATTGAGCTTATTTATCAAAAGGGACTATAAACTACGGCGAGAATTTGAGCTGGCTCGTCATTTGATGTGCTTACCAAATGGTCGATAATTGAATCGTAATAGATGCTGTCGCCACTATTTAAAAGATAAGTTTCTTTTCCATAGTTGATTTTTACAGAGCCTTTAAGAACATATATGAACTCTTCTCCTTCATGAGATGAAAGAATGGGCTCGTGACTTCCGGCTGGTTTAATGTCGATAATGAAAGGTTCCATATGACGTCCCGATTTGCTGGATGCTAACGAGAAAAAATCAAGATGAGAATTTGATGTAGAAAGTTGGCTCGAAAACGAGGCCGGCTCACTTGTTTCTGTTTGCTTGTGAATCACAGGTCCCAATTCGTTGCTGTCGTCAAGGAAAGTACCAAGACGAACGCCTAATGCGCGTGCTATTTTCATTAAAGCAGACAAAGATGGAACTGTGTCGCTATTGATTATTAACTCTATCTGGTCGGTGGTCAATCCAGAGCGTTCGGCTAACTCTGCCATCGAAATATTCTTATCCGTGCAGAGTGTGTTTATTTTTTCGCCAACAATACTTTTTTTCATATGTAAATAATTAGCTGTTATTCTTAGAGTTTGAGCGGCACAAAAATATAAATATTTTTCACATAAAGAAAGAATTCCAATTGAAAATTATAACATTTTCAGTTGGAATTCTTTTAAATTTTTATTTAATAATATTGGTTAGTTGCGATTTATTTGTTTTGATGCAAATCATAGAAAAACGAATTGACAAAAAGAGACTGTTAATATGTTGAGCTCAAATGATTTTACTTTTTCTTGAAGAAAGTGACATCTTCATTTTTTACAGCGTCGTTGTAAAGTTCTTTCTCAAATTGAGAAATAAAATCTGCTTTTTGCTTGTTTAAAAGGATGTTCGAAATGCGATTTTTTGCCATTTCGTAAGGTTCTACCTGGCCGGTCTTTCTGAAAGACTCGATTCGTAAGAAATAATGTTGAGCACTGTCGGATGCTTCTATAAATCGTCTTGTCGAAACAAATTCGGCAGGATCTTCCACCTGAATAGGAACTTTCTTCAGAATTTCGGTGAAAGAAACCCACTTGTCACCAAAATAATCGTAGCTGATAGCATTTTGCAAGCTGTATTTTTCGATGCTTTCAAGAGATTTTGTGTTCCCTGATTGTACCCAACTTCTTACACTGCTCAGTTTTGGCGCTTTTTCGGGAACAATAAGCAATAAGCCTTGAATTACATTCTCGTTTAGCAATAGCTGATCGCTGTATTGATCGTAGAACGCTTTGATATCTTCTTCGGCAGGTGCTTCAGGTAAACGTTGTACAATCATTTTTTGTTGGTATTGGTGTATGGTAAGGGATTTTCGATAATCCTCCACCATCTCATCGATTTCTTTTTGATTGGTGACATTTCTCTTTGCATTTTCATACATCAAAACATCTGTCACCCATTTCTGGATATAACTGTCGGCAATTTCTGTGCTGTCTTTTTTATCGACATTGGGCGGGATGATTTTCTCGATATCATCTTCATAAAGAAATTTCCCTTCCACTTCCAAAATAGGTTCGCGTGCCGCTTCCGGTGTGCTTTTCTTGCAGGAAATAACAAAAGGCAAAACTAAAATTAGTATGAAGGTAATTTTTTTCATGTTCTTAGGGGAATAAAAAACGCGGAAATAAATCCTGAAATCTGGATGTTATTTCCGCGTAAAAAAGTATAATTAGTTCTTTTTAACCGTCTTCAGCACTTCCTGATTTATAACAACAGGATATTTCGCACGAAGGGCTTTAATCCATTCTTTTTCGAGGAATTCCTGATAATCGGCAGTTACCAGTCCGCGAACATCAGTATAATTTTCAGGAATCTTTTTAAGCATCTTTCCACTAACGAAAACGTAAGGATAATCGGTTGCCGGAGTATAAGCATCTTTTGTTTTGAATGCATATTTGTCTACCGCTTTGTTGTCACCCTGAACATAAAGTCCTTTTTCAACTTTTACATACTGAATACTGTCGTTCAACCGGGTACGCAGGTATTTGTCAATTGAGTCGTTGTTCGATTTTGCTACAATTGCTTTTGCAGCTTTTAAAGTAGCTTTATCTTTACAAGAAATAATTCGTCCTTTGTAATGAGGTTTTTCCCAGGTGTAATCAGTTTTGTGTGCTCTAAAATACTTGTCCAGTCCTTCGGTATCTTTCGACGCTTTATCCCAAACTTCACGGTTGCTTACTTCAAACAATAGAATTCCATCGTGATATTCCTGCATCAAAAAGCGGAAATCGTCGTATTTTTTTTCTAACTGGCTGTCTTCGTAGGCCAGCAATTTA
>QKGU01000409.1 GCA_003250325.1 Paludibacter sp. | reverse complement strand
AGGCAAATCATGAAAAGTTGCCGAACTATGCATTGCTATTCGCGGATGAAACTTGTCGTGAATATGAGCATCTCTTACAAACAACACCTCTGAAAGAAGCATGTACAATCCTTCTCGTATCAGAATTTCCTTATTATCAAGATCTCGCTCCAGCGAAGCAAAATAAGCATTTATCTTTCTCTGCGTATCATATTCAGGTTTCAGTTTGTATTTTCGGTTATCATAAATCAGAAAACGACCAACAACTTCATCCATGAATTCTCCAAAAATCTTTTGTAGCGTATTTTTGGTAATATGAGGTTTTAGATATCTATTTTCGTCCCAATGTATTCCTAAACTTTCGAGTTCTTCTTTCGAATAAGGCAATGCAGGCAGAAAACTTCCGTTCAATCCCCAAATATCTGTAGTCGGGATTCCCCAAATTCTGAAAAAGCCTAAAATATGGTCAATCCGATAAGCATCGAAATATTCCGCTAATTTTTGAAAACGTTTTTTCCACCACTGATAACCATCCTGTTCCATCACTTCCCAGTTATAAGTTGGGAATCCCCAATTCTGTCCGGTTGTGGAAAAGTCATCCGGTGGAGCACCAGCCTGCAAATCAAGATTGAATAATTCAGGATTCACCCAGGCATCTGCACTTGTTGGACTTACACCAATGGGAATATCACCTTTAATTGCAATACCGTTTGCCGTTGCGTATTCGTGAACTTCAGATAACTGTTTATGCAAATAAAACTGAAGAAAATAATAGATCGCAATTTCAGGATAATGCGGCAAATCCGGATTCGAGAATTGTTCTATCTCGGTTTTATTATAAAGCTGGTATTTTTCCCACTTTCCAAACTCGGGAGTTCCATTTATATCCCGTAAATACGAAAACGCAGCATAAGGAACCAACCACTCTTTATTTGCCGAAAAAAACGTTTTATATTCATCCGAAGCAAAAACAGAATCACTTTCAACAGGATATATTTCTCTGAAAAATTCCCATTTTGCGCTCATCACACTTTGATAATCCAAAAAATATTTTGCGTTCAGTTCTTGCTTTTTTGTTTCTAAAATCTCAATTTTCTTTTTTGTTTTCAGCTTACCAATGCTATCCAGATTCAGATAAATAGGATGAAGCGCATATACCGAAACCGCATTATACGGATAAGAATCGGAATTGGAGTGATTTAAAGTCGTATCGTTAATCGGCAACGTTTGAATAATACGTTGACCGGTGATTTTCGCCCAGTCGACCATTTTTTTCAAATCGAGAAACTCACCAACTCCAAATCCGGAATCACTCCGCAACGAAAAAACGGGAATCGCGACTCCTGACGTTTTCCATGAAGAAGTATTTCTTATAAAATTCTCATCATGAACATAAATTGTAGCATTTTCATCTAAAAACGACAACGTTCGGTTTTCACCATTCTCCCAGTCGATTACCTCATCTGTTTTGGTATCGACAAGCACATATTTATATTCAAGTGGAGATTTAAAATCCTTTGAAGCAAAAGCGGCAGTATATGTTGGGAATTCAGAATCGTTCAGCCTCACCTTTTTAGTTGTATCCCAATTGCCTAAAACATTCTGGTTACCAACAATTGCAAAATGTCTGTCCGGCTCTAGCTGAGGACAATTTAATTGAAAAACAACATTGCCTGTCGAATAATCAGTATTGTGGTAACGATCGGCGCGCTTAAAAAAACAGTCCTTAAAAGCTGTGGAAAGAAAAGGAGTATCACCGTTCGAAACACGCCAATTATCAAAAATAACAAATTTAGCTTTATCTGACGATTTCAGGTTTATGCTGCGTATGCCGTCAGATTCATATAAAAACGTTTGATCTGCATTCTGTAAAGCATATCTATATGAAATGTAATCAAACTCTTCCAATGAGATTTCAGCGGTCCATTCGCAACTTTCATTACAATTCATAGCTACATTTTGAGTCATAGGTTCACCATTTTCATCCGTAGTATGTAGCTGCACATACATGGATTGTCCCCATTGCGTCACAAAATGTATATTGAATTGAACCAGCATATTGTCGATATTTCAGGGTGCAAATTTACGAAAATAAAGTACAATACGAAAGTTGGAATTGCAAGCAAAGAAACAAAACCTGAAAATAATTGCAAATAAAAAAAACCTTTCTGACAATTGATATCAGAAAGGTTTTATGAGGTTCGTGGCGGATTCGAACCGCCGTATACGGTTTTGCAGACCGGTGCCTAGCCACTCGGCCAACGAACCTTGTTTTTCGGAGTGCAAAGATAGGATAATTTTTGCTCTCCACAAGGCTTTTCTGCAAAAAGGTATAAAAAATTACCGAATCTGCTTATCTGGGGCGATTACCGCGACCCGGTTGTCCGGGAAAATCCTGAAGTAATTTCCTTTTAAAATCGCGTTCGGCCATGTAATATTTAAACAAAGTTTCAGGAGAAAGAACTTTTTTGAGTTTCAAATGATAGGCTTTTAGTTGCTGTGCCTGAACAACTTCCATTTCAATATATTTATCATTCAGTTCAGCATAATTCGGTTTCCCATTATTATCATCCTTGTTTCTCATCTGTTTGAAAAACTCTCTGTTTTTTGCGTGCTGCTTCCACTGATTCTTTTCATATTCCATGAATATGGGTTGAACCAACTGTGCCTCTTTTTCTGTCAACTGAGCCTGTTCTATCATAAATTGCCACTTTTTGGCATGCATTTCATTCACTTTTGGCCAATTTCCATCCTGAGCAAATAACAAATTACTTGTTGAAAATAATACCAGCAGGATCATGTATCTCATTAGTTTCATCTTTTTTCTCTTTATTTATTGGACATCGGAATTATCTACATACAAATCCATAAGCGAACTTTCGTCGACCTGCGATAACACATACGATTCATAATTGTCATCACTTTTAGTCGTTTTATCGCTTAATACATTAAACAAAATTTGCCCCACCAGAAAAACTCCTACAAACATAGCTGCCATGTACATCCAAGGTGTAAGTGCTTTACGTATAGAAATTGGTTTAATGGCAATTTGTCCTTCCATTTTGGCGGCAAATTCATCAAAATAGTTTTCAGGAACACTAAATGGTAGCTCCTTTCCTATTTCTTCCAATGATATGTGTTTTTTATCTTTCATACAATTACTTAGACTAATAATAATTCGTTAGGTTTAAAATGCATATTCTTTTTAAGATTAATCTTCTTCCTCCAGATATTTCTCTATTTTTTTTACGGCATGGTGGTACGATGCTTTCAGTGCTCCTGTCGAAGTTCCGAGTATTTGCTCCATTTGATCGTAAGTGACATCATCGAAATACTTCATATTAAAAACCAACCGCTGCTTTTCGGGTAAAGTAAGTATCGC
>QKGU01000319.1 GCA_003250325.1 Paludibacter sp. | reverse complement strand
AAGCTTTCCCATGCCCAACTTTGTACTTTCTTAATTGGAACATAAGAACTTGATTGTCCGATAGCTCCGATAGATATGATTAATAATCCAATGATTGTATTCATATAAAATTTGATATTAGATTTTTAAAAGTTTTTTTTGACAAGTAAATCAATTAATAATCCCGTAATTCAATTTGATTAAATTGAATCACGGCAAATTTTATATTTATCTTTTGGAAGTTACATCTTTTTCGTATTGTTGGATATCAGCGATATAAGATTCTCCTACGGTTACACCTTTTTGAGCACAATAGTAGTTGTAAACTGCACCCCAAGGCATCGATTTCGCTTCTTCTAACAAAGCCATTCTTTCGAAGAATTTACCTTCAGATTCGTACTCGTTCAATTTAGCGATTGGTTCAAGCAAAGCCTGAAGCAATGCTTTTTGAGTGGCACGAACACCAGAAACATAAGCACCGATACGGTTGATAGAAGCATCGAAATAGTCAAGACCCACGTGAACTTTATCGATAGCATTAGCACGTACAATTTCCTGAGCGACAGCTACCAATTCTTCGTTCAGAATTACTACGTGATCACTGTCCCAACGTACGCCACGGGTTACGTGAAGCATGATTTCCGGTAAGAAAAGCAACAATGAAGAAATTTTGTCGGAGATAATTTCAGTTGGGTGGAAGTGACCTGAGTCAAGAGTAACCACGATATTGTTTTTTACACCATAACCCATATAGAATTCGTGTGAACCTACAGTGTAGCTTTCAACGCCGATACCGAACACTTTACTTTCGATACAATCCAACATATATTCATCGTTGGTTTTGTATTCGAAGATTTTATCCAATGAATCTTTCAAATTAGCACGATATTCAAGACGTTTTACCGTAACATCTTTCGATCCGTCAGGAATCCAGATATTGTGCATACATTTTGACCCTGACTGGCGACCCATTTCTTCAGCGATTTTACGACAACGGATGACGTGGTCGATCCAGAAGTTACGGATTTCAGGATCAGGATGAGAAAGAGTCAATCCATCAGCTGATTTTGGGTGAGAGAAACAAGTTGCATTGAAGTCAAGTTTGTAATTTTTTTCTTTTGCCCAATCAATCCAGCTTTGGAAATGTTCAGGCTCAATTTCGTTGCGATCAACGTATTTTCCACCGAAATCACCATAAAAAGCATGGATATTTACACGGTGATCGCCGGGAATTAATTCCATGGCCTTATCAATATCAGCACGAAGTTGTTCGATAGTAGTTGCTTTACCCGGATAGTTACCTGTAGCCTGAATACCTCCGGTCAAAGCACCTTCTTTGTGCTCGAAACCGGTAACATCATCTGCCTGCCAGCAGTGAAGTGAAATAGGTAATTTATCTAATTGTTCGAGTGCATTTTCTACGTCGACACCAATTTCGGAATAGCACATTTTTGCATATTCAAATGCTTGATTGATTTGTTGTTTGTTCATGATAATATGGTTTATTAAATTTTCTGAGGCAAAGATATTTATTGCAAAATCATCCTATAGTTAATATTTGATATTATAACTTTGATTTTTGATAATGGAGAAATGTTATAAAAAAAATCCTTGCCGTCCGTAGACAGCAAGGATTTCGATTTATATATAGAAGTCCACCGGATTTCGCCGACGGGAAGATAGTTCTTTTAGTTGAAAGTGGATAATGTACAGTTGACAATTTGTAATTCATTGTCAACTGTCAATTGTCAATTGATTTACATCATGCCACCCATTCCGCCGCCCATTGGCATTTGTGGAGCAGGATTATCTTCTTTCTTTTCAGTAATCACGCATTCGGTAGTCAGGAACATACCCGCAATCGAAGCTGCATTTTCCAGTGCAACACGTGTTACTTTAGCAGGATCTACCACGCCGGCAGCAAAAAAGTTTTCGTAAGTATCAGTACGTGCATTGTATCCAAAGTCAGCTTTGCCTTCGCGTACTTTTTGTACTACCACTGCACCTTCTTTTCCTGAGTTCAACACAATTTGACGAAGAGGTTCTTCAATGGCACGTTTTACGATTTCGATACCGATATTTTCATCGTCGTTAGCACCTTTCAAATCGGTAAGTGAGTCAATTGCACGAATGTATGCCACACCACCACCGGGAACGATACCTTCTTCGATGGCTGCACGGGTTGCATGTAAAGCATCATCAGCACGGTCTTTCTTTTCTTTCATTTCTACTTCCGAAGCAGCTCCTATATAAAGAACAGCTACACCGCCGGAAAGTTTTGCTAAACGTTCCTGTAATTTTTCGCGATCGTAATCAGATGTTGTTTGAACAATCTGAGCTTTGATCTGATTAATGCGGTTAGAAATGCTTTCTTTAGCACCTGCACCATTTACAATGACAGTGTTGTCTTTATTTACAGTTACTTTTTCAGCTGTACCCAACATTTCGAGTGTTGCTTGGTCGAGCATAATGCCTTTTTCTTCCGAAATTACTACACCGCCTGTCAAAACTGCAATGTCTTCGAGCATTTCTTTGCGACGATCGCCAAAGCCAGGAGCTTTTACGGCACATATTTTCAAGTTAGCACGCAAACGGTTTACAACTAATGTTGTAAGAGCTTCGCTATCTACATCTTCAGCAATGATTAACAACGGACGGCCTGATTGTACGGCCGGTTCCAAAATTGGAAGAAGTTCTTTAAGATTGGAAATCTTTTTGTCGTGGATAAGGATATATGGTTTTTCCATTTCCACTTCCATTTTCTCGGTATTGGTTACAAAATAAGCCGAAATGTAACCGCGGTCGAACTGCATACCTTCTACCACTTCGATAGTTGTGTCGGTTCCTTTAGCTTCTTCAATAGTGATCACACCATCTTTCGAAACTTTGCGCATTGCGTCTGCAATCAGTTTACCGATTTCTTCGTCATTATTAGCAGAAACAGTAGCTACCTGCTCAATTTTATCATAATCGTCGCCAACAATGCGTGCTTGTTCTCTAAGGCTTTTCACCACCTGAGCTACCGCTTTGTCGATACCACGTTTAAGATCCATTGGATTTGCTCCGGCAGTAACATTTTTCAGACCAACACTAACGATAGACTGTGCCAAAACAGTTGCGGTTGTTGTTCCATCACCAGCATCGTCACCAGTTTTTGAAGCTACTTCTTTTACCAACTGAGCACCAAGATTCTGGAATGGGTCTTCCAATTCCACTTCTTTTGCTACAGAGACACCATCTTTAGTAATGTGTGGAGCACCGAATTTCTTTTCTATAATTACGTTGCGGCCTTTAGGTCCCAATGTTACTTTTACAGCATTTGCCAACGCGTCAACACCTTGTTTCAACTGGTCGCGGGCATCGATATTGAATAAAATTTCTTTTGCC
>QKGU01000148.1 GCA_003250325.1 Paludibacter sp. | reverse complement strand
TCAATGAGTTCTGCTATAAATTCAACAGAAGATATTTTGGAGAAAAAATATTCGACAGACTGCTTATTACTGCCGTTTCTTATACTCCAGATTTTAAATCGAAAATTTACAATAGGACACTTTGCGGATAATCATATAAAATAATACTTATTTTATTGATAATCAAATAGTTATATCGCTTTATAATTTTTGTCATGTACTAAAATTATTTTTATTAAATATTTCTATAAAGTATTTATTGGGTTTTCAAAGTCATAATGGATGCTAGAAAAAATACAAACCACTTTCGGTTTCATTACCTGATTATAGTATATAAAAAAATCGGTTCAAGAAATTACCTTGAACCGATTTTTATTTTGTTATCAGAATTCTATTGATTATAAAAGATATTGTTCACTTATAGATCTATGTTGTTGTACGCGCTGTATAGTATCTGCAAACATATCTGAGATCGTCAGGATCTTTACTTTAGAACATTTGCTACAATCAAAAGGAATAGAGTCGGTAAATGCTATTTCGGTAAGAGCTGATTTCATGATTCTCTCTGATGCAAGTCCTGACATAACTCCATGAGTGACAATTGCACGTACACTGTTAGCTCCTCGGCTCATCATCAAATCTGCAGCTTTACAAAGTGTACCCGCAGTATCAACCATGTCGTCAGTAATTATAACGTCTTTTCCTACTACGTCACCGATAATTGTCATTTCGCCAACCACATTTGCTTTCTCACGGGTTTTGTGACAAATAACCATTGGAACACCTAAATGTTTAGAGTATGACCCTGCACGCTTAGAACCACCGACATCTGGTGATGCAATTACCAAATTTTCGAGTTGTAAAGATTTGATATAAGGCACAAAAATGGTCGAGCCATAAAGATGGTCGACCGGTACATCGAAAAACCCTTGGATTTGATCCGCGTGTAGATCCATAGTAATAATTCTATCTACACCGGCAACACTAAGCATATCGGCTATAAGTTTAGCGCCTATTGATACTCGTGGTTTGTCTTTTCTATCCTGACGAGCCCAACCAAAATAAGGAATAACAGCGATAATTTTGTACGCCGAAGCTCTTTTTGCTGCGTCAATCATCAACAGTAGCTCCATCAAATTATCCGAATTTGGAAATGTGGATTGAATAAGATAAATGTATTGGCCACGAATAGATTCTTCGTATGAAACTGAAAATTCGCCATCAGAAAAATGCTCAATGTTCATTTTTCCAAGTGGTGTGTCTAATGAGTTACAAATCTTTTCGGCCAATCTGCGGGTGTTTGTACCTGAAAATACTTTAAAAGAGGGTTTAGAAACTTCCATGAGTTTTTTGTAATATTGTTTTGGAAAATTTTTTGCAAAAGTACGGAATTATCTTATTAAAAATATAAGAAAATACGATAAAATCACCATGAATATTTATGATATAAAAATACAAGTAGGTGTTTTCAATATTGAAGTATTTGTCATGTTGTCTAAGTTGTTGATTGTTAGTGTTTAATGTATAAGAATGAATTAGAAAGTAGTTGATTGAAATAAACAGTATTATACAATAAGGTATGGCGAATGATTTGTCAGGATTGCCGAATCTTTTTTATTCAACTTTTTTTTTGTTACTTTGTTTCATAATTAATCTTTAAAACAGAATAAATATGGAACGAAAACTCAAACGCTCCAAAAATCAACAACTTGCAGGTGTTTGTGCGGGAATAGCAGAATATTTCGGTTGGGACATAACTCTGGTAAGAGTTTTATATGCTTTATTGACAATTTTTTCGGCCGGTTTTCCCGGGCTAATGATTTATATCGTTTTATGGATTATTATGCCGCTGGACAATGATTAAATAATACTTTTTGAAATATCTCTACTTTGCCGATTGGGGATTTTTATTAAATTATTGGTCTATTGATTTTACTTATTTATAATGTAAGTAGAATTTCAGTTGACTATTTTCTTTTCTTTTTATGGCGTTTAAACTCATTTCTCCTTACAAACCAACCGGTGATCAACCTGAAGCCATAAAACAGTTGGTAGATGGCCTAAATGCCGATATCCCTTTTCAAACATTGCTGGGCGTTACCGGTTCGGGTAAGACATTTACAATTGCCAATGTAGTAGAGCAGGTTCAGAGACCGACTTTGGTTCTGAGTCATAATAAAACGTTGGCTGCGCAATTGTATAGTGAATTCAAATCTTTTTTCCCGAATAACGCTGTTGAGTATTTTGTATCCTACTACGATTATTACCAACCTGAAGCATATTTGCCTGTATCGGATGTTTATATCGAAAAAGATTTATCGATAAATCAGGAAATTGAAAAACTTCGTTTGGCTACTACCTCTGCTTTATTGTCGGGGAGGAGAGATGTGCTCGTAGTTTCTTCTGTTTCGTGTTTGTACGGTATTGGTAATCCCGAAGATTTTACCAGTAATGTAATTGAAATTAAGCGTGGTCAGAGTATTGTGCGAAATACATTTCTTCGAAATCTGGTGGATAGTTTGTATACCAGAAACGAAATTGAACTAAACCGTGGAAATTTCAGAGTAAAAGGTGATACGGTGGATATATTTCTGGCATACAGTGATTATGTGTTACGTGTAGTTTTTTGGGGAGATGAGATTGATGAAATTCAAACGGTTGATCCTGTCAATTTCAATGTGTTGGAATCGTTTGATGCGTATAATATTTATCCGGCCAGTATATTTGTGACCACTAAAGAGCGCATTGCCAGCGCTATTCAGCGCATTGAAGTGGATTTGGCTAAGCAGGTTGATTATTTTCGTGAGATAGGAAAACCTTACGAAGCAAAACGTATTTACGAAAGAGTAAATTATGATTTGGAAATGATAAAGGAATTGGGATATTGTTCGGGAATAGAAAATTATTCGCGTTATTTTGACGGGCGTGCCGAAGGTTCAAGGCCGTTCTGTCTGCTTGATTATTTTCCAGATGATTTTCTGCTGGTTATCGATGAAAGTCACGTAAGTATTTCCCAAATTCGTGCAATGTATGGCGGTGATGCTGCACGCAAGCAAAACCTGGTGGATTATGGTTTCCGTTTGCCGTCTGCTAAGGATAATCGTCCGTTGAAGTTTGAAGAATTCGAACAACTCACTCCTCAAACCATTTATGTAAGTGCAACTCCGGCAGATTATGAACTTGAAAAAAGTGAAGGAGTTATTGTTGACCAATTAATTCGTCCGACAGGATTGCTCGATCCTATAATCGATGTGCGTCCGAGTCTGAATCAGATTGATGATTTATTGGAAGAAATAACGTTTAGAACGGAGAAAGATGAAAGAACGCTGGTTACTACGCTCACGAAACGAATGGCGGAAGAGTTGACCGATTATCTCACAAAAATGGGAGTGAGGTGTAATTATATCCACTCCGATGTGGATACGCTCGATAGAGTTGTGATTATGGAAGATCTGCGTCGTGGAGTTTATGATGTATTGATTGGTGTAAATCTTTTGCGTGAAGGATTGGATTTACCAGAAGTTTCGTTAGTGGCTATTCTTGATGCTGATAAAGAAGGTTTTCTGCGCTCTCACAGATCTCTTACTCAAACTGCCGGTAGAGCTGCGCGTAATTTGAATGGCTTGGTGATAATGTATGCCGATAAAATTACCGATAGTATGGCGAAAACCATTGCCGAAACGAACAGACGGCGCGAAAAACAATTAGCTTATAACGAACAGCATGGAATTACTCCTGCAGCGATTCAGAAAGGATTGCGTAATTCGTTGACAAAAGCAGAACCAAATGCTTATGTTGAACCGGATACATTACAAAATATTGCTGCTGATCCTGTGGTTCAGTATATGAATAAAACTGCTCTCGAGAAAGCAATTGCAAAAACAAAAAAAGCAATGCAGGATGCTGCTAAAAAGCTGGAATTTTTGGAAGCAGCACAACTTCGTGATGAACTGATAAAATTAGAAGACTTACTCAAAACAAAACAATAAAAAACGCAGATTTTGTTGGACTGTGCGGCAATTTACTGCAAAAATCAACAAAATCTGCGTGAAATATGAGAGTCCTAGTTATAGACTATCAATCGCATTCAAATCCTCGAATGCTATCTTTAATCTCGCGATGAGAGATTCTTCTCCCTTGCGAAGCCAGACTCTTGGATCGTAAAATTTCTTATTTGGTTTATCTGCTCCTTCCGGATTTCCTATTTGACCTTGCAAATAATCGTGATTAGCTGCTTCAAACTGACGAACACCATCCCAATATGCCCACTGAGTGTCGGTGTCGATATTCATTTTAATAACACCGTAGCTGATTGCTTCCCGAATTTCTTCGTGAGTGGAACCTGAACCTCCGTGGAAAACAAAATTAACCGGATGTTCTTCGCTTAATCCTAATTTTTCTTTTATATAATCCTGAGAATTTTTCAGAATAATCGGCATAAGTTTTACATTTCCCGGTTTGTATACGCCATGTACGTTTCCAAACGAAGCTGCTATGGTAAAGTTTGGAGATATCTTGCTGAGTTCCTGGTAGGCGTAAAGAACATCGGATGGTTGTGAATACAATAAACTGTTATCAACGCCACTGTTATCCACTCCATCTTCTTCGCCACCGGTGATTCCTAATTCAATTTCCAGAGTCATACCTATTTTACTCATTCGTTCGAGATATTTTTTGCAAATCTCTATGTTTTCTTCCAGCGGTTCTTCCGACAAGTCAAGCATATGCGAACTGAAAAGTGGTTTTCCGTATTGTGCAAAATGCTTTTCGCCTTCATCAAGCAATCCATCGATCCACGGTAAAAGTTTTTTTGCAGCATGGTCGGTATGTAGGATAACACGTACGCCATATGCTTCCGAAAGTATGTGAATATGTTTTGCTCCGGCAATAGCACCTAGCACGGCCGCTTTTTGTCCTTCAAGTTTCAATCCTTTGCCAGCGTTAAATGCAGCACCGCCATTCGAAAACTGAATCATTACGGGTGCATTTACAGTCTTGGCTGTTTCCATAATGGCATTTACGGTTGAAGAGCCCACAACGTTTACAGCTGGAATTGCAAAGCCATTTGCCTTTGCTACTTTAAATACATATTGTAAATCATTTCCGGTAACAACTCCCGGTTTTACTACTTCTGAAATTCGATTCATAATTTAATGATTAATTTTGTTATTGAATTCTGTATTTAGTTAGAACAAAGTTTATAGCATAAAGTTGTCAGGAAATGAAAAAAGCCGATATGCAAAATTTGCATACCGGCCTTTTTATCTTGATTTTGAATTGAAAACTTATTCTGAAACCACTTCGAAGGCAACTTCTACGCTAACTTCTTTGTGAAGTTTTAAGGTAGCTTTGTACGATCCGATTTCTTTTACTGGTTCTTTCAGTACGATAACTTTGCGGTCAATTGTAAAGCCAGCTTTTTCGAAAGCATCAGCAATTTGAATTGGACCAACTGCACCAAAGATTTTACCAGTAGTACTTGTTTTAGCTCCAACTGTCAAAACAACATCTTTTACTTTTTCAGCCAACTCGATAGCATCGTTTTTCAGACGTTCAAGTTTGTGAGCGCGTTGTTTCAAGTCTTCAGCTAACATTTTTTTAGCAGATGCTGTTGCTAAAACAGCTTTCTGAGTAGGGATAAGAAAGTTACGTCCGTAACCATCTTTCACCTTTACTATATCGCCTTTGTAACCTAAGTTGATTACATCTTCTTTTAATATAATTTCCATACTTTTTCCTCCTTTTTAATTATTTCATCATGTCGGTTACATAAGGAAGCAACGCGATGTGACGTGCTCTTTTAACTGCTTGTGCCACTTTACGTTGATATTTCAACGATGTGCCGGTAAGACGACGAGGAAGAATTTTTCCTTGTTCGTTCAAGAATTTTTTCAAAAATTCTGGATCTTTGTAGTCAATATACTTAATACCGCTCTTTTTGAAACGGCAGTATTTTTTCTTTTTAATATCTACTGTAGGTGGGGTAAGATATCTGATATCTCCGTTATTTGCTGCCATGTTTTAGTTCTCCTTTACTACTTCTTTAGATTTTACACTTTTTCTTTTTTCTGCATATTCGAATGCATATTTGTCCAAACGGAACGATAAGAAACGTAAGATACGTTCATCACGACGGAATTGGATTTCCAACGTAGCAATTACAGAAGGATCAGCATCAAACTGAAGCAACGAATAAAAACCTGTCGATTTTTTTTGAATCGGATACCCAATTTTCTTCATTGGTAATTGTCGCACCATTCTCAGTCAGAATGGCTTTGAATTTTTCTACCGCTTCCTTCATCTGAACATCAGATAAAACGGGAGTTAAAATGAAAACGGTTTCATAATGGTTTAACATACTGTTTACTATCTTTTTAATTATTAGTAATGATTATTTTATTAAAGCGGGGCAAAGATACTAATAATTATTTGATTGACAATGCTGTTAGGGAAATTAATTCCGAAACTTGCGTTTTTCAATTCTACATTCAAGTTTTTATAAATAATGATTTTTCCTTTTGAAATAATCAGTATATTTGTTGACCGTTAAAAAAAACTCTTGATTAAGAAGTGTTTTTTTATGTTGAAGAGATGAAGATCATTAAATTAAAAAACAATGGATTTGGAAATAAAACTTACAATTGCAGGATTGGTGTATAATCAAACGGTAGTAGGGACGTATGGTTTAGTGTTGAGCGAAGAATTCGGAAACCGAAGATTTTCAGTGATGATCGGTGAACCCGAAGCTCAATCGATAGCTTTGAAGATGAACAATAAGAAATCGCCACGACCACTTACTCACGATTTGATCAAGACTCTTTTGAATGTCTTCGATGCTGAGTTACAAAAGATATTGATTTACGACATGGTGAATGATGTTTTTTTCTCAGAATTACATATTCTGAAAGATGATAATGTGTTGATTGTAGATGCACGAACTTCTGATGCTGTTGCTTTGGCTGTGCGTTCCGATTGTCCTATTTATATAAAATCTGAAATTTTGGATATTGTTGGGACAGTGGTTGAAAAAGACCTGGATGAAAAGCCAGAGGAGATTGATGTAGATGCTGAAAAGATGACCAATGAAGAACTGGATTTACTTACGGAAGAAGAACTGAATACCTTGCTCGAAATGGCTATAGCTGAAGAAAAATATGAGCTGGCGGTAAATTTGCGCGATGCGATTAAAAGAAAAAAGAACGGAGTAAAATAATTCAGAATAAGATTAAACAGAGTACAAAAATATATGGGCCTTAAAATTCGTCTCACACTTATGAGCTTTCTCCAGTTTTTTGTTTGGGGAGCATGGTTGATTACAATCGCTAATTATTGGTTTGCAACAAAACAGTGGGGAGGAGCCGAATTTGGGGCAATATTTTCAACGTTGGGTATTTCTTCTATAGTTATGCCGGCTTTAATGGGGATTGTTGCCGACAGATGGTTTAATGCTGAAAGATTGTATGCCGTTTTGCACATACTAAGTGGGTTGAGCGTCATGATGTTGCCTCAAGTAAACGATCCGCAAACATTCTTTTGGGTGATGTTATTGGCTATGGCGTTTTACATGCCAACCATTGCTCTCTCAAATTCGATCGCGTACAACGCATTAAAATCCGGAAATTACGACGTAGTAAAAGTGTTTCCTCCAATACGTGTTTGGGGAACAATCGGGTTTATTGTGGCGATGTGGTTCACTAATCTAACCGGAAATAAAGCGACTGAAAATCAATTTTATATTTCTGCAGTCGCATCTTTGGTTTTAGGTGTTTATTCTTTCACGTTGCCGAAATGTCCGCCTCAGGGAAATAAAGAAAAGAATTCTTCATGGGCAGAAGCTTTGGGTTTGAATGCTTTTAAGCTTTTTACTAATTACAAAATGGCTCTCTTCTTTATTTTTTCCATGTTGCTGGGAGCTGCCTTGCAGTTGACTAATATGTATGGCGATACGTTTTTGGATGATTTCAAAAAAATACCCGAATATGCCGATTCATTTGTAGTGAAATACTCCACTATTATAATGTCTATTTCTCAAATTTCTGAAACGATATTCATTCTGGCAATCCCATTTTTTCTGAAAAGATTTGGAATTAAAAATGTTATGCTCATAAGTATGGTGGCCTGGTTCTTCCGTTTCGGACTTTTTGCTTTTGGCAATCCGGAGGGTGGACTTTGGATGATTATTCTTTCTTGCATTGTTTACGGAATGGCATTTGATTTCTTCAATATTTCAGGATCGTTGTTTATCGAAACAACTACTGATACATCTATTCGTTCAAGTGCTCAGGGATTGTTTATGACAATGACAAATGGTTTTGGGGCTGTTTCGGGAAGTATTATAAGTGTTTTTTTGATCGATAAGTTTTTTACCCACGATGGAATGAAAGACTGGCATAACATATGGATTACATTTGCTTTGTATTCGTTGGTAGTTAGTGGCAGTGTTGTTTGCTGTATTGTTTAATCACAAGCATAATCCGAATCAGGTACAGAATGTAAATCATTAATCTTAATTGTATGAAACAAATGCCACATTGCAACGAAAAGCAATGTGGCATTTGTTTTTTTATCGAATAAAGGACTTACATTTTTCGTGTAACTCCCATTGTTGGTGTGCTTTCGTATTTGTATCTGTTAATTGCAGTTACTACAAATGTATAATGCCCTTTTATTTTCGTTTCCATTTCGCGGAGATCAATGCAATTTTCAGTTGTTCGTACCAGAATATTAGCAGGATCATTAAGGTCTCCCACCTTTTTACCTTTAAAAGCATAAACGACGTAATATGCAATTTGACAACCGCCTTCTTCATTTACTTCGTCCCAAATAAGATATGCTTCCTGACCATCTTTAACGATTTGAATATTTTGCGGTTGAGCCGAAGTATCTCCTTTTATATTTCGGTTAATCGGACAAATTGCGGGATATTTATATAAATTGTTTTGTAAGCTGTCGTTCAGTCCTTGTTTGTTTTGCAGAAAAGGTTTTACGCTGAAAAAAGCAGCTCCATCAATTTGAGGGATTGTTTTATTTAATTTTAATTGACGAATTAATTCATTTCCTTTTTTCCAGGCAGTCTCAGCACTCGGCATTCCTAGCTTTGAAGCGTATAATCCAGTGTAAAGGTTTTTACCAAAAGAATTTTTGCTCCACCATTTTGCTAAAATTTCGTAATCGGCCACTTTCTTGCCAATTTCCCAATAAAGTTGAGGCATTACATAGTCAATATTTCCTTCTTTCAGCCATTTGAGAATATCGGCATAAAGATCGTCGTAATTCTGAACGCCGGCGCGGGTGGCCGAACCTGTTGGATCTACATTGTCGTTCCTCCAAACACCGAATGGAGAAATCCCAAATTCCACCCATGGTTTGATTGATTTTATAGTTTGCTGTAATTCTGCAATAACCATGTTTACATTGTTTCGTCTCCAATCATCTTTTTGGTTTGGAGCGAATCCTCTTGGGTATTTTTTGAATGTAGCTTCATCGGGAAATTCCTGATTTGCTACTTTGTATGGATAAAAATAGTCATCGAAATGAACGGCATCAACATCATAATGTTCTACAACATCCTCTACTACTTTGTTTAAAAAGTTACGTGTTTCGTCTAATCCCGGATCGAAATAATATTTTCCACCATATTTCAAAAATAAATCTTTGTTCTTGTAATAGAAATGATCTTTTGATAATATGTCTATTCTGTCTGAGTTGGTTACACGGTAAGGATTTAACCATACGTGAACCTCAATACAGCGTTTGTGTGCTTCGTCAATAATAAATTTCAAAGGATCATAAAAAGGATTCGGTCTCTTTCCCTGAGCTCCGGTAAGCCAGTTTGACCACGGCTCCAGCATTGATGGGTAGAATGCATCAGCTGTTGGTCGTATCTGCATGATGACTGCATTGATATTGTTTTTTGCGCAACCATCCAGAATTTTCCTCATTTCTTCGCGTTGTTCTTTTGAACTTAGATTTGGGCTGCTTGGCCAATCAATATTTGCAACAGTTGCAATCCAAACTGCCCGCATTTCTCTTTTGGAGTGCTGAGCCGACAATGTAGTAATTAAAATAAGATTCAGAAACGAGTAGAGAAGGAGTTTTTTCATTATTTGCTGGTTGTTATTTTCAGTACAAAAGTAGCAAATAATTATCGTTTTAAAAGATTACGATTTTACTTAAATGAAAAATAAATTGGTAAATCATTTGTATAAAAATAGAATTATTTAATCTTGTTGAAACACTCGTGGGAATAAATGAATAATTAGAGTTAAAAATGGAAATTAAGCATGATAAAATCGGATTTAAATATTAAAATATTCTTAACTTTGCAGTATGAAATTAGAAAATATAAAGAACATGGATAAGCAATTAACGATAGCTTTGGTTGCTCATGATCATCGTAAAGCCGATATGGTAGATTGGGCAGTGGTTAATGCGGAAATGTTGTCGAAGCATAAATTAATTTGTACTGGAACAACAGGTGGATTAATAGAAAAAGCGATGAAGGAAAAAGGAATTGATGTGGACATTACCTGCATGAATTCCGGTCCGCTTGGAGGTGATGCCGAAATCGCAGCATTAGTAGTAAGAAAAAAAATAAATCTGGCTGTTTTTCTGATTGATGATTTAAATCCACAACCACACGAAGCAGATATTCAGATGCTGTTGCGTCAATGCAGAATACATAATGTGCCCATTGCATGTAACAGGTATAGTGCTGATCTTATGATTACCAGTACGTTATGGGATAATGATGATTATTTGCCTACAGAACCTAGGTATATAAAATTCAACAGATAAAGAAATTAAATTTACAACTTGCAAAAACACTTTCGATAAGCACATTATTGAAAGTGTTTTTTTGTGTAAAAAAGCACATGGGTTAACACATCAAGTCATGTTTCAACCTAAAGTTAAATGCCCATGTTTAAACACATTAGCAGTAGTAATTTAATAAATATCTTGTTTGTGGTATCGAATAATTATTTGTATTTTTGACAAGTTTTTTCAAGATTATATACATGAAAGCAATTCGTATCAGTTTATTTTTTGCTTTACTATTTGTTTTATTTTTTCCTCAAAAAACTTTATCCGCTGTTAATGATCAACTGATTACGGAATTGTTAGTGACAGATAATGATACTACCTATCGTTATTTGTATCTGTACGACACAAACGGAAACAAAGTTTTGGAAACAAAATATTCTCGGCAATCTGAAGCATGGATGCGTTTAACTCAAACCGAATGGTTTTATGAGGGAACAAAATGTACTATGCAGCGTGAAAAAATCTGGAAAAATAATATCTGGTCAATCTCATACGAAATAGACTATGATTATAATAATGGAAACCTCACTAATGAATTGCACCAGGTTTATGATAATGGCGTTGCAAATCCGGTGAGAAAGGTTGATTATTTGAATGCCAGATCGAAGTTGGTTAAAAAACAGGCATTTTCGATGCATAACAATGCATGGCAATTGGATCAGGAGGTTTCATTTAAATATGTAGGCGAAAAATTGGATTCACTTTTGACTAATGTTTATGAAAATGGAATTATTTCAAAACAGTATCTGGCTGTAAGTTCATACGATAGCTCTGATAATCTAGTGAATCAGATTTCGAAACAAAAGAACCCAACTGATGAGATTTGGTCGAATGTCGATAATATAACTTATATTTATAACTCAGGTAATGGTCATTTAATATCTCAACGAAATAAGATATGGAATGCCATAAATGCTGCTTGGGAAAACTCTCAAATGATAAATTACGAATATGATAGTTTGAATAATCTGTTGTATGAGAATTATAAAATATGGCAGTCGATGTTTTGGAAAGATAATCTCAAATATGAGTATTATTATGATCAACAAAAATTGGTGAAGAAATCGCTTTTGAAACCAATATACAATCAGTGGAGAAGTCTCATTTCTATTCAGTATTCTGATTTTGACGGAAATAAGGCGAACCATGTAGAATCAAAATTTGATTTTTGGGGAGGAGTAACCGGAGAATTCACGACTTCGTTTATACCATATTTGTTTAATGATGTTCCTACTATCCAGAAAGCAGACAAATTGCAACTTAATTATTTGCAGGTCGATGACCCAACCATTACAAGGGAGCTTTTAGTTATCAAAGATGAATTCCCAGTATATCCAAATCCTTCGACTGGAGTTTTTTATATTGATACCCAGAATTATAGAGTTTTATCATGGACGCTTTTGGATATGAATGGACGTGAATTGAAAAACCAAAATTCCGAATATTCAACAGGCGTTATTGATATTACTGAATTCTCAAACGGTATTTATATGTTAAAAGTTAACTGTATCGATAAACAAATCATACAAAAACTGATTAAATATTAATACAGTTTAAATGAATTAAAACAAAAGAAAATGAAAAGAGTAAAACAATTGATTCTTATGACTTCCATATCCTTAACTACCACGGTTTTTGCCGCAAACCCATTTTTTGAAACATATAAAACTCCTCATCAAACAATTCCGTTTGACAAAATAAAAACTGAACATTACTTTCCTGCATTCGAAGAAGCAATAAAGCAACATGCTAAGGAAGTTGATAATATTGTGAATAATCTGCAAGCTCCTACATTCGACAATACGATTGTTGCTTTGGAAAAATCCGGTTCGCTGCTGGATAAAGTTGGTTCACCTTTTTTCAATCTTTTGAGTGCTGAAACAAACGATGAATTGCAGGGAATTGCTGAACAGGTTTCTCCTTTGCTCACTGAACATTCAAATTCAATAAAGTTGAATGAGAACCTTTTTGCCCGCGTGAAAGCTGTTTACGATCAGAAGGATAAACTTAAGCTAACGGTGGAGCAACAAATGCTTTTGAAAGACACTTATGATCAATTTGCAGATAATGGAGCTAATTTATCAGAGGCTGATAAAGCAATATACCGCGAATTGTCAAAAGAATTGAATCTGCTTCAGCTGCAATACGGACAGAATGTATTGAAAGAAACGAACAAATACAGTTTGCTCATTACAGACAAATCGTTACTGTCAGGCTTATCCCCTGATATTATGGAAATGTTGGCCGAAAATGCTAAGAAGGATGACAAAAAGGGTTGGTTGCTGAATTTGAAAGCAACTTGTTATGTTCCATTTATGAAATATGCCGATAACAGAGACTTGCGTCGCGAGTTATACATGGCTTATAATTCGAAATGTCTGAATGGAGGTGAATTTGATAACCGTGAGAACGTGAAGAAAATTGCTAATGTCCGTTTGAAGATTGCTAACTTGTTGGGACATAAAACTTATGCCGATTATGTTTTGGTTCATCGTATGGCCGAGAATAAAGATAATGTTTATGATTTGCTGAACAAATTGTTGGATGCATATAAACCAACTGCCGAAAAAGAAGTGGCCGAAGTGCAGGAATATGCAGATCAGCATGGAGCGTATTTCAAATTGCAACCGTGGGACTGGTCGTATTATTCTGAAAAGTTGAAAGACGAAAAGTATTCAATCAACGATGAAATGCTTAAACCCTATTTTGAACTGGAAAATGTGAAGAAAGGTGTTTTCGGTTTGGCAACAAAGTTATACGGAATTAAATTCAAGAAAAATCCGAATATTCCTGTATACAATCCTGAAGTTGATGCTTATGATGTAATGGATGAAAATGGAAAATTCTTAGCTGTTTTGTATACCGATTTTCATCCTCGTGATGGCAAAAGAGCTGGAGCATGGATGAGCGATTACAAACCTCAGTGGATGGAAGGAAAGACCGATAGTCGTCCGCATATTACCATTGTAATGAACTTTACCAGACCAACAGCATCTAAACCGGCATTGTTGACTTTCGATGAAGTAACTACTTTCTTGCATGAGTTTGGACATTCGCTGCACGGAATGCTAACAAAATGTACTTATAAATCGCTTTCCGGAACAAATGTATATCGCGATTTTGTGGAACTTCCTTCACAAATCATGGAAAACTGGGCTTCGGAAAAAGACTTCCTCGATGGTTTTGCAGTTCATTATCAAACTGGAGAAAAGATTCCTGCTGAATTAATAAAGAAAATTAAAGACTCTGAGAACTTCAATAACGCGAATTTCTGTTTGCGTCAGTTAAGTTTTGGATTTTTGGATATGAGCTGGCATACATTGGAAAAACCATTTGAAGGCGATGTGCTGGCGTTCGAGGCTGAATCGATGGATCCCACTTTAGTGTTGCCAAAGATTCAAAATACAGGTATAACCACAAGCTTTAATCATATTTTCTCTGGGGGATATGCTGCAGGTTATTATAGTTATAAATGGGCTGAAGTGTTGGATGCTGATGCTTATTCGGTATTTGCAAAAAATGGAATTTTTGACAAGAAAACTGCTGATTCGTTCCGAAAAAATATCCTGATGAGAGGCGGAACTGAACACCCAATGGTTTTATATAAACGTTTCCGCGGACAGGAACCTACAATTGATGCGTTGCTGAAACGAAACAGAATTATCTAAAACAGATTTTTATTAATCAAAATATTGAACCACGTGGAGATAGCAACTTATTTTCACGTGGTTTTTAAGTAAAGGAAAATTGTATAATTATTTATAAGAGGTTTATGAAAAAACAATTACTATTTGTCTTGTTAATTTCTGCAGTATTTTATGGTTGCAATTCAAAACCAACTTATCAAAGTTATGATGATTATCCTGTTTACGAAGGTTCTGATTTGGAATTGACCTATTCTCCTCAATCGTCGAAATTCCGCATTTGGGCACCTACAGCTACAAGTGCAAAACTATTACTTTACGATAATGGAAATGAAGGCGGTGCTTATGAAGTGCTCGACATGGACAAATCGGAAAGCGGAACCTGGCAACTGACAGTTGACAAGAACTTAAAAGGGAAATTTTACACATTCCAGATAAAAGTGAACGATGTTTGGCTAGACGAAACACCGGGGATATGGGTCAAAGCTACTGGCGTAAACGGTAAGCGCGCTGCAGTTATAGATTTTGCCGAAACCAATCCCGAAGGTTGGGAGAACGACAAACGTCCTGATTTGGATAAATTTACCGATATTTCTATTTACGAGGTTCACATGCGAGACTTTTCCGTCTCTCCTAATTCCGGAATTAAAAATAAGGGAAAGTTTCTGGCATTTACTGAACACGGAACAAAGAATTCGGCAGGCGAAGCCACGGGTATCGACCATTTAAAAGAGTTGGGTATTACACACGTTCAGATTATGCCTTCGTTCGATTTCGTATCAATTGACGAAACAAAACTCAACGAAAATAAATATAACTGGGGATATACTCCGCTGAATTATAATGTTCCCGAAGGAAGTTATTCCACTGATCCTTTCAATCCGGTTACAAGGATACTTGAGTTCAAACAAATGGTTCAGTCATTACACAAAAGTGGAATTCGGGTGATAATGGACGTGGCTTATAATCACACATCTCAGGGGAAAAATTCTCATTTCGATTTGTTAGCTCCTGGTTACTTTTATCGTATGAATGCAGATAGCACATGGTCTGATGCTTCCGGTTTTGGAAACGAAACGGCATCCGAGCGAGCTATGATGCGTAAGTTTATCTTCGAATCCGTTGTTTATTGGGCAACTGAATATCATGTTGATGGTTTTTGCTTCAATTTGATGGGCATTCATGATATTGAAACAATGACAGAAATTCGTGCTGCTCTTGATAAAGTCGATCCGACGATATTTGTTTATGGAGAAGGTTGGACTGCTGCTCCATCTCCAATAGCCGAAAGCAAAAGAGCTGTAAAGAAAAACGCAAAAGAATTTGAGAATGTTGCTGTATTTTGTGATGATATTCGCGATGTATTATTAGGAAAAGATTCAGCAGGATTTGTTTTGGGAGCGGATAGTTTGGAAGAATGTGTGAGATTTGGAGCTGTCGGAGCTACTCAACATCCACAAATTGACTATTCGAAATTATTGTATTCGAAAGAACCTTATGTGAATAATCCGACACAAATCGTCAATTACGTTTCGTCTCATAATGACCTGTGTTTATTGGATAAATTGAAGAAAATAAAACCAGTAGATGCAACGGACGAAGAGCTTATTCGTTTTGATAAACTGGCTCAGACAATTGTGTTTACTTCTCAGGGAATTCCGTTTATCTATGCCGGAGAAGAATTATTCAGGGATAAAAAAGGAATAAGTAATACATCACAAGTGCCGGATTCCATTAATCGGATTAACTGGGATTTGAAAACGAGCCAGAAAGATATTTTCCAGTATTATCAGGGTTTGATTGCGTTACGGAAACAGCACGCTGCTTTCCGCATTCCAATGCAGGATATGATTCAACAACATCTTAAGTTTTTGGATATGATGACACCCAATGTCGTTGGATTTTTACTGACAGATCATGTAAACGGGGAAATATGGAAAGATATTCTGGTGATTTATAATGGAAACAGAAAAGCTGTGACTGTGGAAATTCCTGAAGGAGAATGGAATTTGGTTTGCCATGATGGGCAAATAAATCTGAATGTTATCTCTGCAATAAACACAACAACATTTAATGTTCCGGCTTCATCAGCAAGTATTTTATACGTAAATTAATTCGTAGAAAAAACGTAATTTTACCTGAAAATTTAACCTTGGTATTATGAATAAACGTTTTCTTTTGATATTTTTCTCGTGTTTTTGGGCTTTTATGTCGGCTCAGGATATTCCTGAACATATTTCATATACGAGGATTTACGATTTTATTGACGAACTGGCTAATGATGGAATCGTTGAATTGAATTCGGTTACTAAGCCATATTCAAGAATGTTGATAACAGAAAAATTGTTGAAGGCCAATGCTCAAAAAGAGAAGCTAAATAAACGTCAGCTAAGTGAGTTGAAATTTTTTATGAATGAATTTGCATTGGAGCAGGATAAATTGCCTGATGCCTATGTTCATTTATGGAAAAATAATACGTCGAAAGCGGCTTTGATACAACCTGCAATAAATTATTGTGATAGTTTGTTTCGGGCCAGAATAACGCCTATACTTGGGATGCACATAACATCAAATTTTAACGGAAACATTATAAAACGCTGGTACGGAGCAGAATTTCAGTCGATGATCGGAAAGCATTTAAGCGTTTATGGAAGTTTACGCGATATTTCTGTTGAAGGCGCGTTGTTGGCCGATGTTCATTATTTAAATGATCTTCCGGGCTACGAATATAAAGAATCTTTGGCGGGAGGTGATTTTAGCGATTCGCGTGGTGGTATTAAATATGCGTGGAATTGGGGTTCGCTGGGGTTGGTGAAGGATAATATCGTTTGGGGCGATAATTATCATGGCTCGAATATTTTATCGGGAAGAGCACCATCGTTTCCAATGGTTAGCCTGCACCTGAAACCGGCTAAATGGTTCGAAATGGATTATTTCCATGGTTGGTTGGTTTCAAATGTTGTTGATTCAACGAGATTCTATCTGGACAATATGGATGTGAAGCATTATCGAATGGCAAATAAATTTATTGCTGCCAATATGTTTACGTTTACTCCGGTTCGTAATTTGAACATTTCGGTGGGGAATTCGATTATTTATGCAGAGGCAAATGTACAAGCGGCTTATTTTATCCCGATAGCCTTTTATAAATCGTTGGATCATACGTTGACGAAAGGAATTACAGGACTCGAAAATCAGAATTCGCAGGTTTTTCTCAATATAAGTTCAAGAAATATAAAGCATTTGCATTTATTTGCTTCGGTATTTGCCGACGAGATAGATTTTGATCGGTTTTTACCCGGTAGTGCTGAAAAGAATCCTATATCTTATAAGTTGGGGGCGAAGTTGAGTAATTTTCCTTTTGACAATCTGTCTGTAAACGGTGAATTTACGCGTACGAATATTATCAATTACAAGCATTCTATTCCTGTTTTATCATGGGCGTCGAACGGATACAATTTAGGTCATTATCTTGGCGATAATTCGCAAGAAATATATTTTTCGTTGAATTATAAGCCTGTTCGCGGATTGGATGTTGCACTTTCGTACACAGATGCAAAACATGGTGGTGAATATAATTATAATCGTGCGAATATCAGAAATATAATAAGTCAACCTTCGTTGGGTGAAATTACCTGGAGCAATCAAACAGTAGGGTTTAAAGCTCAATATGAAGTTATGAATAATGCTTATGCAATTGTGAATATCGATTATAGTGATATAAAAGGTTACGATTTGACTTCCGAACCAATTGTTGGTGAAGTAAGAAAAGATGCTCAGGGATATTTGGATTTGTTTACTCCTACTTTTTTACAAGGAAAAAACACAACTCTGACGATAGGATTTAGTTTCGGATTTTGATTTTTTAAGAAAAAATAGCTGGGCAACAACTTTAGATTATGAACAGGCCTTTAATTGTAGGAATTACCGGTGGAATAGGAGGTGGAAAATCTACTTTAGCCGAAAAGTTACGAATAGCTGGATACAATGTCTTCGATTCGGATATGGAAGCGCGTAAGCTTCAGAATGAAGATCCTGATATTCGCAGAGAGATGATATTGTTGTTTGGAGAAGATGTTTACAACGAAGATGGACTGGATCGTAAAAAAGTGGCAGGCATTGTTTTTCAGAATAAGGCGCTGTTGCAAAAATTGAACGAAATTGTTCATCCTGTTTTAAGAAAGGAATTCGCTCGCTGGATTGAAAATAACCAATCAAATAAATTACTGTTTGTTGAATCGGCTATTCTGTTTGAACGAGGAATGTACATGTTGGTTGACAAGATAATTTTGATGACTGCAAAGGAAGAAATCAGAATAAAAAGGGTGATGAAGAGGGATAATATAAC
>QKGU01000387.1 GCA_003250325.1 Paludibacter sp. | reverse complement strand
TATTGATAAATTTCGGCATTATACCAACTTTATCCATGTGGAGCAAGGTGAACACCACAAACCGAAGAAGAAATTCTGGTAATAATCCAAGAATTTTCGAAATAGTATCCGAAGAATTTTGCTGTCCTACTTTTTGATTTTTTTCCTGTTCTAGTTTTGTTTTTCGAACAATATCCTGCAAGGTATCCGTAGGAAGAAAATATGGTTTTATAAGTGTTTCCTCACCTTCGTCAGACAAAGAACGTTTTACGGCAATTGAAAAATTTACATGGTTGCGGGCAAAAATCTTGTTCCAGATAACAAACCTGTTCAGGTGAGGACGCAGTGAAATTAGTCTGACTAATGCTGCCATAACCACATGCATAAGCGAAAGATCGGGGATTTCTTCTTTGTGTTTTTTGATAAAGGCTTCAATGTGATCGATGTCCACTTTTTCCTCGAAGAAGTTTTGCGCATCCATTCTTGTTCGCAGGAAATAAGGAATAACAGAAAAAACGGCATCTACCTTTTTTACCCGCCATCCATCATATCTGTCACCCAGGCTCCATTTGAAATATTTCAACTGATTTAAATCGTTCATTTTTATTTGATTAAAATTAACGGGTTCAAAGATAGATAAAAATAAATCGAATCAAATAAAGTAGATAACGAAATTCAAGAAGGAAGTTGTTAATAATTCGGTTGCTAGTTTTTGTTTACTAGTTTTAACTTCATGGCGTTGTTTTCTTCGATTAGATTGTTGTCGAGCATGAATTTTACAACTTGTAATATCTTTTTCTCTTTAAATGGGATGGACTTTACGAGTGAATTCACACTCATGTTTTCAATTTGTAATGCACTTGTGATAAGCTGTCTTACGTTTTCAAAATCTTCCGTTGTTACCTGATTTTCTCTGTTTTTCAAACAAATATCACATTTGCCACAAGGTTGAGTGTTTTTTTCTCCAAAATAGTTCAATAGAATCTGGCTTCTGCAAATGTTTTCTTCCTGTGCATAGTCCAAAACGCTTTTAATGCGCGATATGTAACGATCACGACGATCATCGTAAGCTTCTTTGCTGAGAACAATTCGTTTTGTTTCTTCTCTTTCGCGAGTGAATGTGAGAAATGGAGTTTTTTTTCTCGGAATGAATTGTATAATTCTTTCTTTTGATAGAGTGACGAGTTGATCGTAAACTTGCTCGCGAGTCCAGTTCAACCTTTGTGCAAGAACCTCTTCACTTATTGATGCAGGATCGGTAAATAAACCGGTGTAGGAGCGAAGCAATATGTGTATAAGTTTTTCTTGTTCTGCATCATGCTTTATTTTGTACAAATCATCTTTTCCTGTAATGAAAAACACACGGGATGAATTGTCCTGTTCGTCTGTCAATTCAATATATCCGGCTTGTTGTAGCAATTTCAGACTATTGTATGCAATCAGAATTGGTAACTTAAATCTGGTACAAAAATCGGAAATATCAAATGCAAAAGTATTATCAAGACCTGATCCAACTCCGATTTGGTAGTAATTCCCGAGCGCTTCGTAAACTTTTAAAATCATTTCCTTTCCCGGAAAACTATCCGAAACCCGTTTCCGCATTTTTACGGCATCGCTGTTGTTATAAAGGATTACGGCGTAAGCTTTTTTTTCGTCACGTCCTGCTCGTCCTGCTTCCTGGAAATAAGCTTCCAACGAATCCGGCAAATCGAGATGAACCACCGAACGAACTTCGGCTTTGTCGATTCCCATACCGAATGCGTTAGTGGAAACAATAACTCGCGTTTCGCCCGATTTCCAACGGGCTTGTTTAGCGTCTTTTACTTCGTTTTTCAACCCTGCATGAAAATGCTCTGCGGTTATTCCATTTTGATTCAAAAAATCAGCTACTTCTTTCGTCTTTTTACGGTTACGAACATAAACAACCGATGTTCCGGGAACATTATGCAAAATTTTCAGCAAATTTTCATCTTTATTTTCAACTGTTCTTACCACGTAAGCCAGATTCGAACGGTGGAAACTCTTTTGAAAAACATTCTTTTGTTTAAAACGAAGTTGTGTCTGAATGTCTTCAACTACTTCGGGTGTTGCTGTAGCAGTAAGTGCCAATACAGGGGCGTTGGGAATGATTTCCCTGATATCGGCAATTTTCAGGTAGGAAGGACGAAAATCATATCCCCATTGCGATATGCAGTGCGATTCATCAACGGCAATCATGCAAACGTTCGCCTGTTTTATTTTTTCAATGAAAATCTGAGTTCCCAATCGTTCGGGAGAAACGTAAAGAAACTTGTAGGCTTCGAATACCGCATTTTCGAGCGTGAGTAATATCTCCTTGTGAGTCAACCCTGCATATATCGCAGCTGCTTTTATTCCTCTCTTTTTCAGGTTTTCCACCTGATCTTTCATTAAGGCAATAAGCGGTGTAACAACAATGCAAATGCCTTCCATTGCCATAGTGGGCACTTGGAAAGTAAGTGATTTTCCACCTCCGGTTGGCATGAGTCCGAGTGTATCTTTTCCTGATGCAATACTTTGGATAATATCGCCCTGCAAAGGACGAAAATTATCGTATCCCCAGTATTTTTTCAGTATGTCGAGGTGTTCTTGCATTTTCACTGATTTGAAAACAAAAATACAAATAAGTTTGATAAAAGCAGAGAGCACACAATTCTAATCGTGTGCTCTCTGCTTTTCAATTATAAAAAAAAACTTCAGATTATTATCTTCAAACTATTCTATTTTTATGTGTTTAGGTTATCTGTTAATCATTTAATTCATCCAAAATATTTTGAATGTCTGTTTGGCAGCCTCCACAGCCTGTGCCAGCCTTTAATTCTACTCCTACCTGATAAACAGTGGTGAGCTTTTTGTTGTTAATTCTTTCTACAATTAAACTTTTACAAACCTCGTTACAATCACAAACGATCGGATTTTCCTCCATAACTATACTTTGTTTTGTTTCAGTGAATTTATTTAATGAACATAACAACTAATCCTTGCAATTGTTTGCAGCAAGCTGTTAAATGCAAGGGTCGAATATGTAAAATTAATTCCAATTTTGGTGAAATTTCTATTGTCGTGTAACTGCTTGTCTCTTTGCGAGTTGTTTTATGATTTTTTTGCTTTTTATCAGGTACTATAACTCAGATAAAAAAATTATATTTGTCGTAATAAACAAAATGACTGTAAATTGAGTTCTTTTTATATACCATTGCATTATAGTTTATTATTTAAAATAAAATAAATGATTATCCGCAAAGTGTCCTATTGTAAATTTTCGATTTAAAATCTGGAGTATAAGAAACGGCAGTAATAAGCAGTCTGTCGAATATTTTTTCTCCAAAATATCTTCTGTTGAATTTATAGCAGAACTCATTGAGATAAAA
>QKGU01000024.1 GCA_003250325.1 Paludibacter sp. | reverse complement strand
CGCATCCAGTAGTTTATTGAGCTCTACGTCTTTTTGTATTCTTTTTGATTGGAGTACATCCCTTTTCTCAATCTCCCCAATTATATTCTCAAGAAATAAATCAACTTCTCTATTATTCTTCATTTGTTACTACAGACATTTTCAAACAATTAAACATTATAAATAGTTATTCCTGATTTTGCCAGTTCAACAACTTTATCGAACAGTTTTTTTGAGTCTGCAATATAAAAGTTATTTCCCTTGTACTTAAAAACATTCAAAATATCAGCCGGAACATATTTTTTAAAGAAACCGGGAATATCCCTGTCGCCAATATTACTACTGGCAGCTAAGGTATTAACTTCTACGATCAGACCATCAGGTAATCGAACTTTGCCCTGAAACACTTTATCTGTACGGGTTCTGACAGGAAATTTTTCATTTAAAACATCTTCCGGGCAATGTAAGAAAGAAACAAAATGAGATGTTACACCTAAACCAATTATTTTAGCATTGTATTTCATCATCTTGTAATAAGGGCTTTTCTCACCACAAGGATAAATCGAATTCTGGTGTTCTTCTGTCAATTCTTTCGCATATTTCCCAATTGCAACAATTGAAGTCGTTGGGTGAACACTGCGATAAGCCATTTTATACCTTCGGGCCAGTTCCGACAAAAGTCCCATAGCAGATGGAGAACGCTGCAAATCAAAAATCAGATCTTTATTCAAATAATCTTCTGCCCGGTAATTGAAATGCCATGCCGGGAATATCAATGTTCCTTCAGATCCAACGATTTCAATTAGCATATTCAACAACTTATTTGCGGAGAAATCGATATTCAAATAATCCATTGAACTGTGAATAAAAACCACATCTCCGTGTTTTAAATGCATTTTATTTGTAAGCATATCTTTCATTTGTAACAGAGACAGTGGTCGATGCATTTTTTTTCTATACAAAAAATATTTCTGTCTTATTTTTAGAAAAACTTTTGGGGAAACAAATTTGTATAGTAGCTTGCTTGCAATCATAATGTATAATTTAGTTCTGACAATTTAGCAAAGGTTTGAAATTCCGCATATGGATATTTCTTTTGCACCTGTTCTATAAAACCTTCCATTAACTGAAAAGAATAATCACCCATAGTTTTGGGGTGAGAGATAATACTCAACATAACTGTATCATTTGACTCATACTTGTTCACATTATACTTCAGTATCCTTAACAAATAATCTAAAGTAAGGGTATGATTATCGAAAGTAAGCATTCTGCTCGCAAACAACATTTTTAATTTTGCTTTTGCATCAACAGTTCCATTCTCATGGATAACTTCACCATGAGCTATAGGTGCTCTTCCTATATTCTTTTTCAATTTAAATCTAGTTGGGACTTCAAAGGGAGTTTTAGATAGGGATTTCTAAAATTCCCCGATCAGGAGAAGGAACCCGAAGATTAGTTGAGTCAATTTTCCAATTAGCGTTTGAAGGCAGATGACGAAAATCTACCTCTGAAATTCCTGACTTAAAATAATATCCCTTGGCCATAGAGCTATCGTATCTTATCCCTGCGGCATAAAGAGAGTCAATTATTTTTTCGGTAGCCGGAGCAAGATTAAATCCTCCTGCTCTGTTAGCAATGCATTTATAATCCGGATCAACTTCCTTACAAATTAAATTTAAATTTTCAACAGACATTTTCACAATACCATCGATTCCTGAAAAAAGCCGCTCATTTTCAAAATCCGATAAAGCAAAATCATTGGAAGGTATATAAGTTCCATTCTCATAATTTGAATTGAGCCAGTGCGGATGAATATGTAATTGCACATCGTGTCCTTTTCGTACAGCATCCTGAAGTTGTTCTTTATAGGGCAGATAAAAGTTATGATGATCCCATTCCCTGAAACGCATTGCGCATAGAATATCAGTAAAAAAGACAACTTTAACTCCCAAATCATCTGCCAGTTTCATAACACGATAACTGGGATTAAAAAGAGACTCTGCGTATGATGTTTTTAACTTACCTAAAGGAAGTTCATGATCAAAGGTAAGAAATAGTTTCAGTTTCATCCCGATAATAGATTTGGATTGAATTTAGGAAAGCAAGGAATCAAGCCTTTAATTTAGCGGATATAATTTTTTCAACAGCGTAAAAATCTTTCATTTCATCCATTTCATCCGGTTCAATACTTACATTAAATTCGTTTTCAAGCTCCACGATCAAATTTATATGATTCAGAGAATCCCAGTTCTCGCAATTTTTCTGTGAAACAGTTTCATCAATGTTCAAATCTTCAAATGTTTTTCTAAAAACATTTATCAATTTTTCTCTCATGCTTTTTCTATTTTTAATGTTGATATTTCTTTTAATGTTATGTTATTCAAATCGAGTTTATACTTTTTCATTCCTAATTCTTCATCAACCAAAGTAAATCCTGCTTTTTCGTAAAATGACGACACCTGTGAATTCTTATTTGTCGGCATATAAACTGCATTCACATAGCGTATTCCATTTTGTTTCTGTATTGAAAGGATTTCATTTAAAAATGCGAATTCAATATCCTTTGCCAGAATCCGACAGCTTAACAAAAAAGTATCAATTTCAATTTCAGCATCTGATAATCTTTTCAGAATTAAAACTCCGGTAATACCACTGTCGCCAAATTTATCTTTTACATTCAGACAAAAAACAAGATTATTTTCGCTAATAATCTTCCGGATATTCGCTTCGGTATATCTTTTTGTTTTCAGATTAAACTGATTGGTTTTTTGAGTTAATTGTGCTATGCGCGGAATATTGAATTTATTCGCATTTTCGATTCTTATTTCAATTTCTAAACTTTTCAGGTAATCCGAGTAATCAATAAATTTACTTTTCGCTAAATCTCTCTGTTGATTTGCCTTATATTGACTGTTTTTTAACTTATCTTCATCTGTAAGCTCATACACTGAAAAATATTTCTCCACCAGAAAAGAAAAGAACGGAAGCAATTCATAAGGTTGTTCCGGAAAATCAGGCACTTCAACTTCAGGCAAAAATGCTTTTACAAGTTCTCTTTCTATCGGATTATCATCAATAAAGATTATACTTTCAAGTCCTATGTTTAATTCCTCTGCAATTTGTTTTATATTTTCAGCTTTACTATCCCAATTAATCCTGACAGCCGAAAAATCTTCTCTTTTCAATCTCATGTAAGGATTTTCTCTGAAAACCTCTAAAACATCATTCTCATTATTTTTACTGCATATGGCTAAAATAACACCTGCATTCATTAATTCAACCAATCCTTCCTGAAACATCAAAAAAGCACTTCCGGGATAATTTCCTCCAATTTTAATTCCATTAGATCCATCTTCACCTATCACTCCTCCCCAAAGCGTATTATCAAGATCAAAAATGGCGCACTTCTTTCGCTTATACTGAATCTTGTCAAATTGTTCGAAAAACCATGATTTAAATGACGTTGCCAGCTTCGGGTTAATTATCATCTTCGAGAGACAAAAAAACTTCCAGTCAACCAGCTGATTAACTGAGTATCTACAAACAAAATCTGAAATATCAACAACTTTTACATTTTGCCGTTCCTTTGCAAATTGAACTACTTGCCGATTAAAATTATCAATTTCATTTTCGACAGAAAAGTCCGCATTTTGATATTTTATGTTATAAAAATCGCGTAAAGTAAAAATCAGAAATGTGCCATTAGCGGGGACATTATTATAGATTAGTTCAATCGATTGAAAATATGTTTTTATTTCATCCTTTAGTTTACTTCTATTCAACGCTACAGGAACAAAATAGAGCCACAGATATACATCCGATTGATAGTCACAAGTCAGGATGTCATTATAACCGGAATAAATAAATTCCGGATTACCAAAGAGATTCTCTACCGTAAAATTTCTGAAAACATAAAATCTCATAGGAATATATTGGTTTTTATTATGCTAAATGAGATCATTTCCCAATTACTCCGAATTTTCATTTCTGTAAAAGCTCAATTAATCCAACATCTTTATGATACAAATAGCAAATCAATTTGCTTTCCAGAGCAACCGCTACAACAGGTTTAAACAGTAAGACAAATCGTTTCTTCTTTAAAAAAGAAATTGCCTTCTCAATTTCTTCCACCTCATAACATATATGATAAGCAGTTACTCCATTTTTTTTCACAATATTGTTTACAGGTGATTTCTCATCTATAACTTCTACTAATTCAATTAATGGAGTATTTTCTTTTGACAGAAGAGCAATATTTACATGTTGTTCCACATCCATAATAGTATCGGACAAGTGATATCCGATAGATTCAAAAAATGCCGCTGTTACTTTTATTGAAGTAGTTGCATACCCGATATGGTGAAACGAAAATCCTGTAAACATTTTAAAATTTGTTTCAACAAAGATACAAAATTATTTTTCTTTCTTAATTCTAAATTTAAAAGAACAAATCTGCCATTTACTGTCAATTTGACTGAAAAATTTTATTTAAAAGCCGTTTTCCTGCCAAATAAAATAAATAAGACTAAAGTTTTTGGTTGGCATATCATTTGTAAACTGTGAAGCGTATCCGAAAAAAGACATAACGAAAGAAACTAAAAATATAAAGATAAAACTTATAAAATCATGGGAAAAATTATTGGAATTGACTTAGGAACCACAAACTCTTGTGTTTCTGTAATGGAAGGTAACGAACCAATCGTTATCACCAACAGCGAAGGAAAACGTACCACTCCTTCGGTTGTGGGTTTTGTTGAAGGTGGTGAACGCAAAGT
>QKGU01000166.1 GCA_003250325.1 Paludibacter sp. | reverse complement strand
ATCAGTATCAGGAGCTTGCACATCAGATTCTACATAGGTAAGTTTCAACTCTCCGGTATTTGAAGTTGAACCTTCTGTTGCAGGAAATAAAACAGTTATAGTCGTATTGGTACTTGGGGAATAGTCGAAATCTTCTATAGTTGAATTCCATGTGTAGGTTCCCCAAATATCATTATCTTCAGCTGCCATCACTTTCATTTGCCCATTAAATTTATCCAAAGCCTTCACATCATTTCTCATGATATTTGTGCGCAATTGGCTTATAGGCTTTACAAATGCTGGAGCTCCGGCTGGAGACATGCCCGTATTTACTACAAAGGCATTCAACGCGGCCATGGCTTTTGTGTCATTCAGACCGTCCATCTTAGCCATGAAGTCGAGTCCGTTTTGCTCAATACTTTGTTTTTGTTCTTCTACAGTTAATTTTGAAAAGCTTAATGTTTTGTCCAAATCAAGTTTGTCTGCACATGAATTAAACGCTAACAAAAAAACAATTGCCGAAGCAATTGATAATAAGTTTTTTTTCATAATGGTTTTAATTTTTTAGAATTTTAAAGATAAAGTTAAATATATCGTGCAACAAAAGTAATGTATTTTTTTTAATTCGAACCAAAAATGTGTATAAATTTATCTCTAAATGTAATAAAAACATAAAAAAATCTCAGTTCACATTAAAACGAACTGAGATTTTTTTATGAATAATGCAATTTTCTTCTACGAAATTCTTTCTAAATTATTTGTTGCAATCTGCTCTTCCACAATAGCATCAAGCACGGCTATAGCTGTCATATTTACAATATCGCGAACCGAACTTTCCACATCCAGAATATGAACAGGTTTATTCAATCCCATTTGTATTGGCCCGATAGTTTCGGCAAGTCCCATTTCAATCAACATCTTGTAGGCCGTATTTGCCGAACTCAGATTTGGAAAAACCAGCGTATTTACATTCTTTCCACTCAGTTTAGAGAATGGATATTTTTTATCACGAAGTTCTTTATTCAACGCAAATGTCACCTGCATTTCACCATCCACAATCATATCAGGATACATTTCATGCAAAGTATCGACCACTTTATGTACGCTCGCTGGACTTCCCTGTTTATCTGAACCGAAGTTAGAATACGAAAGCATGGCCATTACCGGTTCGTGAGCGAAAAATTTCACCGTATCATGCGTTAGTTTTGCGATATCAATCAATGCTTCAGTGCTTGGGTGACGATTGAAAAGTGTATCGGCAAGGAAAAAAGTTCCTTTTTTGGTATTCATAATATGCATAGCAGCAATATGATTCAATCCTTCTCGAATACCAATTACGTCTTTCGCTGCCTGAACTGAATCGGCATATTTGGTATAAACACCTGTAATCAAAGCATCCGCCTCTCCGGTTTCCACCATCATCATACCGAAATAATTCCGCTCATACATTTTTTCGTACGCTTCATCGTAAGTCATACCTTCACGACTTCGTTTTTCCGAGAGCTTTAGTGCGTAAGCCTCGCGACGTTTTTCTTCACGGTCGTGGCGAAGATTAATAATTTCAATTCCAGTCAAATCAATATCATGATCGTGTGCCAGACTTGCTATTTTTTCTTCGTTTCCCAGCAAAACCGGAGTACAAATTCCTTCGGCAAGAGCCGACTCAGCCGCCTTCAACATATTAATATGATTCGATTCGGAGAAAACAACACGTTTCGGATTCTGACGAGCTGTATCGTAAAAACGACGCAACATCTTATTGTCAACACCCATCATTTCGCGCAATTTATTGTTATAAGCTTCCCAGTCCTTGATTTCAATTCTCGACACTCCCGATTCCATTGCTGCTTTTGCCACTGCCGGTGCTACTATGGTGAGAAGACGTGGATCGAGAGGTTTAGGAATAATATAATCGCGACCAAAACTCAATCGTTTCAGATTGTAAGCAGCATTTACAACGTCGGGAACTGGCTTTTTAGTCAATTCGGCAATAGCTCTTACCGCAGCAACCTTCATTTCTTCGTTGATACATTTTGCACGCACATCAAGAGCTCCGCGAAAAATATACGGAAAACCAAGTACATTATTGATTTGATTAGGGTGATCGGAACGTCCGGTAGCAAAAATAATATCGGGACGAGCCGCCATTGCGTCATCGTAAGAAATTTCAGGATTTGGATTTGCCAACGCAAAAACGATTGGATTTTCGTTCATTGTCTTCACCATCTCTTTACTCAACACTCCTGCAATTGAAAGTCCCAAGAACACATCCGAATCTTTCACTGCTTCGGCAAGAGTGGTTATCGTTCTGTCAGTTGCAAATGGTTTTTTGCGTGCATTTAAATCGGTTCGTTGTTTATTGATAACCCCTTTCGAGTCTACCATCACAATATTTTCGAGTTTTGCACCCAGCATCATATACAATTGCGTACACGAGTTTGCAGCTGCTCCAGCCCCATTCACAACAATCTTAATATCTTCAATTTTTTTACCAACAATTTCAAGTGCATTCAAAAGTCCGGCAGCAGAGATTATCGCCGTTCCATGTTGATCATCATGCATCAAAGGAATGTCTAATTCTGCTTTCAATCGTTCTTCAATTTCAAAACATTCCGGTGCTTTTATATCCTCTAAATTGATGCCTCCAAAAGTAGGAGCTATCGCTTTCACCACCTCAATAAATTTTTCCGGATCTTTTTGATTAACCTCAATATCAAACACATCAATGCCTGCAAAAATCTTGAAAAGCAACCCTTTCCCCTCCATCACCGGTTTTCCTGCCGTTGCACCGATGTCACCAAGTCCCAGAACTGCTGTTCCATTGGAAATAACGGCCACTAGATTTCCTTTTGAAGTATATTCGTATGCTGCATTGGGATCTTTTTCTATTTCGAGACATGGCTCTGCAACGCCCGGAGAATAAGCTAATGATAAATCGCGTTGAGAACTGTAGGGTTTAGTTGGGACTACCTCAATTTTGCCCGGTTTTCCCTGAGAGTGATAGAGAAGAGCATCTTCTTTCGTTAATTTAGCCATAATTCATTAGATATTATAAATTGCAAGTAAAATATATGATTCAATTTTAATTTATCGCAAATTTACAAATTATAAAATCAAAACATCATTAAATTACTATAATAATTTAATAAATATCATTTTTCAAAATGGTGATCGTCGTATTTCTTCGAGAAAGAATGTCCCCAACGAAATCCCAACTCTTTGCTTTTGCGAACAACAGGATGATCAGAAAAGAAAGTTCCCGGAACAGTTGGATCATAATTCGCCCCAATGGGCTTATCCTGTCGGCGAATCGAATCATTTTTCCAACGGACTGGATTGAAGAACGGATTAATATCAATGGCCATTCCTTTGGCATGTTTGGAAAAAGAAACATTC
>QKGU01000111.1 GCA_003250325.1 Paludibacter sp. | reverse complement strand
GAATTCAAACTGCCAATAGTGCCTGTTTCTGGAATACATGATTTGTACGTAGTATTTCTTCGAGGAGGAAGAGAAAGCAATACAAGTAGCTACACAAATGAGAATATGATTTATAATAGAACTGTCGGGCATTGGGATTGGTTTGAACTAAATAGAAAAATAGCCAATATATTCAGCATTACACCATCCAAAAGCATTATTAATATGGGAGTTGGAGACGAAGAAACGATCACTCTGACACTAAATCCGGAAGTTGTATATGACGGTAATATTATTTGGTCAGTAGAAGAAGGCAGTGAAAATGCAACTGTTGACCAAAATGGGAAAATTACTGCAGTTGCTGCAGGAACTGCGAAAATTAGAGCCACAGCCAATGCAGACAGCAATATCTTCACCGAGATCACAGTAAATATTACAGACTTATCTACTGAAACAGCAACTCATGAGTTAAATTTCAGTTATAAAAATCCAATATCAGATGAATTTGCTTTCACAGCCAGTTCAATACTGAACAATATAACTGTAAAAGACTTATCGGGACGCATAGTATATAAACAAAACGCCATTAATCGTTCTGAAATAAAACTGAACAGTTCAAAATGGAGTTCAGGAATATATATCATCAGCATAGAATCAGATACAGCAACCAAAACTTTAAAAATAACCAAACAATAAAACTGCTTATCTGAGTTTAAAACGAAAAAAGAACTATGTGTTTTTAATACATAGTTCTTTTCAAAAAACAAAAAAATAAAATACTTTCTATATAATTTTGAATGTAAATGATCTGTGGGTGAAACATTCACAAGCTTATTAATACTTAACAGTTTCTATTGTTTTTCTCGTCAAAGCTAACAACTTATTAATCAAAACAATATATTGTATTTAAATGAAAAATATAAATTTACAAAAATACTTCATATTAAGCTTTTTGTGCTTAATTATCGGGTATGCCAAAGCACAAACTTCAGATACTCAAAGAATTTGGGCTAAAGACGCGAATGTCTTATTTGATTATTATCATTGGGGGGCTGCAAATATAATTCAAGTTCAGAATTCGGGAACTAATTATACAATCCCGGTTGAGAATGGAGTTGCTCAGGGAGTCAATTATGCATGGAATAATTGCTTTTTGAAATTTGAAAACGTCGATTTCGGGACATTAACCGATTCATTGACTTTTGTTCGAAATGTACCTAGAGGTGCAATTATCGAGTTCTGGATTGACCGAACTGAAACTATTCGGTATGATGATTTCTTCAATGCCGGTAGTCATCCTGACGAATCGTCTCCTCGAAATGTCACAGAGTTATCAAAAGGTAAATTTCTGGGTAGCTATCAGCATTGGTATGCCGAAGATGGGAACTGGAGCAGATGGGAAAAACATAAAATTTCGATCAATCCCATTGGCGGCAAGCATAATTTATATGTCTTATTCCGGGTTGGTGGCAAGTCAGGCACAACAAAAACTGTTGGCGGATTATATTATATAGATTTACACCGGACTCTTAACAACGAAGTTCAGTCTCTTTCATCAAATGAAACAACACTTCAGGTTCCCATAGGTTCCTATAATCTTAAATACTCGTTTACTCCAACTACAGCTTCCACACAAGATTTAATTTGGACAGTTGTATCAGAAAGTTCTAAGGGAGTTCTAACGGTAGATAATGGAACTGTTCTGGCAATGAAGCCAGGAACGGCAACTGTAAAATGTACATCAAGCAGAGCAGCTGGGGATGTTTCTTTAGTTTATAATATTACTGTTACAGGAACGCCTCAGCCAAGAACGTTACGTATAGAAGCAGAAAATGCCGATGCGATTTATAATACATATAAAAATAGTACCGGACAATCTTTCGTTATATCAGATTTCCAATCAAAAAGTGTTGGTAATGATGGAAATAGCGGACTCGTTTTTACATGGAATACAAATTTTGCAGTATATAAGAATATTGATTTTGGCACATTCACAAATCTGATTCGTTTCTATCATTCGGAAATAAGAGGTGGAAGCGTTGAGTTTTGGATAGACAGAAAAATCGTTAATGAACAAGATCCGAACAGGACTGTAACCGGAGATTTCAACAATCAGAGCCAAAAAGAACTTGAGGGAGGTACCTTTCTGGGACGTTACGAATTTTTAAAAGGGAATGATTTTCTTGGAAATGATAAATGGAAAGAATTTGAATGTCCTATTGTTCCTGTTTCTGGGATACACGATTTTTACGTAGTATTTTCAAGAGGTGGAAAAGCATTGTTCGATAGTACAACAGGTCATTATGATTGGTTTGAACTGACAAACGAAGCACCAAAAGTAAAAGTCGCTTGTATCGGTAATAGTATAACAGAAAACATTGCTTTGCCCTATAGTCAGAAATATCCTTCTCTGTTACAAGACTATTTAGGAGATAATTATTCTGTCCGGAACTATGGCATTAGTGGACGCACTTTACTAAAGAAAGGTGATTATCCTTATTGGAACGAAAGTAAATACACTGAGGTTAAAAGTTGGGAACCGGATATTGTAGTTATAAAACTAGGCACAAACGACTCCAAACCCAGCAATTGGCAATACAAAAGCGATTTCGTAAATGATTATGTCGATTTTATTAATTCATTTAAGAATCTTAGCAGTTCACCTCGTATCTTGATTTGCAAACCACTCCCGGCATATCCCAATACAATGAATATTGACGGAACTGTTATTCATGATGAAATTTTACCAATGATAGATCAGATAGCTCAACTAACCAATGTTGAGGTTATTGACCTCTATACACCACTGGAAGGGAAACAAACATATTTGTATGATAATGTTCATCCAAATAAGAAAGGAACAACTGTAATGGCTCATGTGGTCTGCCATGCAATTGAACCGGCGCACGGTATCCCTGCAGATCTTTATTCTCAAGTCAGTTCATTCGACTGGACAGATAAAGCAACATCAATAACATCATCTAGCACATTTACTCAAAATGATTTAAACAATTTAATAGACAATAAATTAAGTACCATATTTACCGGTGGAACATTTACTCCTGATACATGGATCGAAGTTGAATTGCCTGAATTATTTAAATTAACCGGATATGCAATCTCTGCAGGAAACTCACCAACTAATGCGCCAAAATCATGGACAATGCAAGGTTCAACCGATGGCACTATTTGGACAGACATCGAATCAAAAACAAATGTTTCTTTTTTGCACCCGAACGAAACCAATTTATTTGAGATATCGCTTCCAACCAACAAGGAAACAATCACTGCATATAAATATATACGTATCAGATTTTCAGAAAACAATGGTGGAAGTAATCTGGAAATGTCTGAATGGCAATTGTTTGGTTTTCCAACTCAGTTTGTTACCAATATAACTGGTAATGGAGGTGTGATTAGTG
>QKGU01000362.1 GCA_003250325.1 Paludibacter sp. | reverse complement strand
CCGGCTTCTCCACTGTAACCATTTATAATCATCAGCAGATTCGTTGTGGAATCAGCAATTTTAGTACGCTCATTATCGCTGGTTGGAGTACCAATACCACCAATTTCATCTCGATACAACGGCAAACCCTCCACATTCAGCATTCCGCGTCCAATGGCTTCGAAATCGTCATCAGCAGTTCCTACGCCAAGTTCTACATTTCTCACTATCTTTTCTACATCAAATCCGCCAATGGAGAAACCACTTCGGATCGAAACCAGATTAATAATATCAACCAACATGCTGACTTTATAAATAGGAATATCCCGCACAATCCTGCGGCAGAGCGCCTCCGATGACGGACGGTATCGATTTGGGTCTTTGCCGAAAATTTTATACGCTTTTCGGGTTGCAGCGATTTCAGGACGTTTGTTTATTTCTTCGATAGAATATTGTCTCCTAATCTTTTGCAACTCCGTTTCCATTTCACCCCAAAATAAATCCGATGTTTCGGAGTTCTGAACTTCGCAATTTATAATCGCCAGTTTTAGTTCAGGACAGGCTTCTTTGACTTTCTTTGAAATAGAAACTTCCATATTAAATTTATTTTTTCAACATAATTCCGCTCATCATTCTTCCTGATTTTATTCCTAACCGACGAGCTGAGAAAAAACGTTCATGGTTGATATAAGTGCATTGACCAGACACTTCGATATTTTCATTCAAAATTCCTGTTTGCAAAAGCGACTGTTTATTTGCCGTCCAGAGATCGAGATACAAATCTTCATCCCTGCGTTGAAAAATTTCATTTGTATCAAACTGTTCTTTTTCAAAATAAGAAATCAATTCTTCGCCAACATTATACGAATCCACAGAGATAGACGGACCAATACAAACCAATATGTTTTCTGTTGTACAGTAGTAAGTATCAACCATTCTCCGAACAACTTTTTCTGCAATTCGCGCACAGGTTCCACGCCAACCTGCATGAGCTGCTGCGATTACTTTCCGCTCCGGATCGAAAAACAATAATGGTACACAATCGGCGGTTGTGATTCCAATGCAAACATCAGAAACATTCGTGATAATGGCGTCAATACCATTTAAAGCATCAACTCTTTGTTTTTGAGAAAGAGAAAAAAAGGCGTCCGTGACCTTAATAATATCAGTTCCGTGTGTTTGAAAAGGAATTACCATTTTATGGAATGGAATATCCAGTTTACCACAGAGTGCTTTTTTATTTTCAGCAAAATGAGAAGGTTCGTCACCAGTAAAAGGACTCAAATTATTTGATGCAAAATTGCCCACACTTGCACCGCCTTCCCGGCTCGTACAAAAATGGGCAATTTCTTTATATTTTTCAAGCAATTTATAAGTTATCATGCTTTCATTTCTTTCAATTAAAGCTCATCCCAACCGATTCCTTTATACTTACTTAAATCATCATCCTCATCTTCCTCATCTTCCCAATCCTCATCTTCTTCTTCCTCTTCTTCAACTTCCGTATAAGTAATTTCCATCGGACGATGCGCAATCTCAACAATCTTGTTTGATTCTTTATTCAGTTCAGTCCAGATCAAATCTTTCAGTTCCTGAATTCCCAGACCAGTTACCGAAGATATGAAAACCGTCTGAATATCATTTGGAATCAACTTTTTCATTTCTTCCGTTAGTTCATCATCCAGCATATCGCATTTTGTTATTGCCAGAATGCGTTGCTTTCCAACCAGTTCAGGATTGTATTGTTTCAATTCATTCAGAAGAATATTGTATTCCTTCACAATATCATCTGTATCGGCAGGGATCATAAACAGCAAAATAGAATTTCGCTCGATATGCCTCAGAAATCGAAGTCCAAGTCCTTTTCCTTCGGAGGCTCCTTCGATAATTCCGGGAATATCTGCCATCACAAACGATTTGTTATCGCGATGAGCCACAATTCCGAGATTTGGAACCAGAGTTGTAAAAGGGTAATTAGCAATTTCAGGTTTTGCAGCTGAAACTACCGAAAGCAAAGTCGATTTTCCGGCATTCGGGAATCCAACCAAACCAACATCGGCAAGTACTTTCAACTGAAGAATAACGGTACGCTCAATGCGAGGTTCGCCGGGTTGCGAAAATCGTGGGGTTTGATTTGTCGCCGTACGAAAATGCCAGTTTCCCTGTCCACCGCGTCCGCCCTGCACCACAACATATTCTTCGCCATCTTCTTTTATGTCGCACACATAATCTCCGGTTTCAGCATCGTACACTACTGTTCCGCAAGGCACATCAACGATGACATCTTCTCCATCTTTTCCAAAACTACGACTTTGACTTCCATTTTCGCCGTCAGTTGCGTAAAGATGTCGGGCATATTTCAGGTGAATTAATGTCCAGTGGTTTTTATTTCCACGTAAAACAACATGGCCGCCACGTCCACCATCACCGCCATCGGGACCTCCTTTGGTTGTGAGTTTATCCCTGTAAAAATGAGTCGAACCTGCTCCGCCTTTGCCTGAACGACAAAATATTTTTACATAATCTACAAAGTTAGAACCTGCCATTTATTTTTTAGTTTATTGAGACAAGAAAAACACCGGAAAAGCCTTCCGATGTTTTTCTAACCTATTAAATATCTTCTTATAATTTAGAATCGATAACTTCCGAAATCCTTCCAAAAATTTCATCGATAGTTCCCAAACCATTCACTTCGGCATATTTATCAAGACTTTGATAGAATTTGCTTGCCGGACGTGATTGAGTTTTATACACTTCGAGTCTTTTTTTGATAGCTTCTAGATTGTCGTCGCTACGACCTGAAGTTTCACCACGTGTCAAAAGTCTTTGAATTAAAACATCGTCTTCGAGGTGAAGTTCGATCAACATGTCAATTTCATATTTATGTCTGTGCAGAATCTGCTCTAATGCTTCTGCCTGAACCAGCGTACGTGGGAATCCATCCAGAATAATTCCATTGTACTCTTTGTCATCATCATCAATATTCTTAAGCAAAATATCGATAATCATTTTGTCGGGAACTAATTGACCGTTTTTAATGTAAGAGTCAGCGATCACGCCCAACTCTGTCTGTTTCTTTATTTCCTCCCGCAAAATGTCACCGGTAGACAGGTGTTTTAAATTGTACTTCTCTACTATTAAAGAACTTTGCGTTCCTTTTCCGCTTCCCGGAGGTCCAAAAAGAATAAGATTCAACATTGTTTTATATCGTTAGAAATGAATAATGTATAACTTCGCGCATGAAGTTATATTTTTAATTAATTTATTGTATTACAGTGTAAATGTCTTTCAAATTCCGACCGTAACCATCATAATCCAATCCATAACCTACAATAAAATCGTTAGGAATTTTCATGGCTATATAGTCCACCTGAATATCACGTTGCAAAGCATCCGGCTTTTGCAGGAAAGTGGCTACATGAATTTCGCTTGC
>QKGU01000355.1 GCA_003250325.1 Paludibacter sp. | reverse complement strand
ATAGAAAGTTGCAGCAGGTGGTAGTATAAATCGTACGTTTTTTCAATGCTGTGAAACAATTCTTTTTCGGCAACGGGCAACGATTTGCCGTCACTTTTGTAATAGGAATACAAGATTTGAACAATCTTGGTACGTAATAATGCTCTGTTAATCATAAAATACAGTGAACGCTTTTTTATTTTCGCTGCAAAGGTAGTTTATTTTTGCAATAACTTTCGATTTGTTAGCTCAAAATAATCATTTTTAAGTTAGAAAAAGAGAGAAATTACACAATCCACGGAAAGCGAAAGCAAGGTTCGTTATATAAACAATAATCAGCTAATCCATTTACAGCTAATGTTTTTACAAGAGCAGCATCCGAAAGCAGTTCTTTTGCAAATTCCAGCGTTGTTCCTGTCTTCACTCTGTCGTCTACCAGCAAAATCTTTTTTCCTTTGAAGTCAAAATCTATCTCAGCTAACAATTTGGGTTTGTCGTACAATTTATTTTGCATGGCATCCCGCAAATTCAGCTTTAATAAATGATATTCGCAATTCAGTCGTTGGTTAACCATTGCCGCCGGAATAATACCTCCATTGGCAATGGCCACCACCATATCAAATTCTTCTGCAAATTCAATCGTAAGTACGCGCTCCAATACTTCATCAAACGGTTTTCGTTCCATTTTGGCAGGCGGATTCTATCAGATTTTAGACAATGATTTTAAAACAGCATATCCTCCAAATAGCTGAAGTAACATACCCGGAAAACCTAAGCGAATGTCCTGCAGAGCTGCTGTAAAACTGCTGGTCAATGCAAATTCGGCAATCATTCCCAATCCCTGATAAAACAGAATAACCAACAAAATGTGTTGTAATTTTATTGTTTTGGTACGTTGTGCAATATAAGCGGCAGCAACAGCTAATAAGGCAGATTTAATAAGGATAATTGCCAGCATTTCAGTGGCAGGCATGCCAAATAACAAATGGTTTACAATTGGAGAAGCTACTGCGGTAAGCAAACCGGTAAAGAAACCGTATTTATAAGCCGCTATCAATGTAAAGAAATAAATTGGCAACAAAATCATACCTCCATTGGGTATCAAATGGCATAACTGAGGCAAAAGAATATTACCGGCAATAAAAATCGAGGCAAAAAGATATGATTTCATTTCCATTGCCTTCATAGAATAAAGTTTAATTGTGGATTCCATGACTATTATTTCTTAAGTATTAATTATAAAACGAATTAAAATGCATAATGTTTCTTAGAGCATTGACATTCAAAGGTAGTGTTTTATGTTACAAAAATAAAAATATTTTTTGCTTTTTTCTTAAAAGCCTCTCAAAAACTACTTTCAATACTAAATTTATATTTCAAATGAGTTAAGGCATGCTTTAGATAAAAAGCCCAAAACTAATTGTAAGAATGACTCATTTTTTCAAAAAGGGCTAAAACTACAATATTCAATTATTCTGTAATTATAAATTTTCACATCTCATATTATGTAAATAAATTAGTTTCAGGTACAGAAGAATTTGTTGAATGTAAATTTTTTTACGAAAAAACCAGCAAAAAAACATTTTTTTGTTTGATATATTCAAAAAAAATACAGAAATTTGGAGCGGAATAGTATTTACTATTAATTAATCGCAAAAATTATTTGAAAATATCAGTAGCATTATGGAAGTAGAGAAAAGAAAAATTGAGATTGAGAAGAAAGATAATGAAATTATTTATTCAAAGGCGATAAAAGCAGGGAAACGAATTTATTATCTGGATGTGAAGAAAAGCCGAAACGATGATATGTTCCTGGCTATAACTGAAAGTAAAAAGAAAGTGGTGGGGTTTGATGAAGATGCTCAGGTAACTTACGAAAAACACAAGATATTCCTTTACAAAGAGGATTTTGACAAATTTTTAGAAGGTATTGAAGACGTTGTTGGATTCATTAAGAGAGAACAGGGTGAAGCTCCACAACGCGAATATAAAACGTTCGAAAAAGAAGAAGATGAAGTGATTGAAAACGAAGAAGATTCGACAGAAGATACAAAGTCGAAGAGTTTTTTCGATAAATTCAAATTCTAAACGTCTGAGTCAATTTCTTTGACAGTAATTATTTCACATTCCTTATTTTACACTTATATTTTCAAAGTCCCCTCTGCCGGGGACAAAGTTTTTGTTGCCCCTCATGAAATCATTTGCAAGCGATAATTATTCGGGAATACATCCCGAAATCCTGAAAGCCATACAAAACGCGAATAACGATCATCAAATATCGTATGGCGATGATAAATATACCGAATCAGCAAACAAACTTTTTAAACAACTTTTTGGGGACGAAACTGAGGTTTTGTATGCCTTCAACGGTACCGGAGCGAATGTTATTTCTCTAAAATGTTGTACATTACCTTTTCAATCGGTTATTTGCTCGCAACATGCCCATATCCTTGTTGACGAATGCGGAGCACCGACTCATGCGATAGGTTGCACTCTCCTACCCGTTCATACCGAAAATGGAAAGCTTACTCCGGAGCTTGTTAAACCTTTCCTGAATCGCATTGGAAACGTTCATAACACTCAACCCAAAGTTATTTCGATAAGTCAAAGTACCGAACTGGGAACCGTTTACTCTCTCGACGAACTGAAAACACTTTGTGACTTTGCTCATGCTCATAATATGTATGTGCATTTGGACGGAGCGCGCATTTCGAATGCCGTAGCAGCACTTGGAGTGAGTATGAAAGAAGCTACAGTTGATTGCGGAATAGACATTATGAGCTTTGGTGGTACTAAAAACGGATTAATGATTGGTGAAGCTGTGTTGGTATTTAATGATGAACTTAAAGCGAATGCTCCGTATTTCCAAAAACAGTCAGCACAACTTTTCTCTAAAAACCGTTTTATTGCGGCACAATTCGAAGCATTGCTTACCAACGATTTGTGGTTGCAAATGGCAAAAAAATCCAACGAAATGGCTAGACTGCTGGCTGATAAGATAAAAGAATTGCCCAAAGTAAAAATCACGCAGAAAGTAGATGCAAATGCCCTTTTTATTATTATTCCTGAACATGCCATAGAACCTCTCCGAAAATTATATCCTTTTTACGAATGGGACGCCCAAACCCATGAACAGCGTTGGATGTGCTCGTTCGACACTACCCCAGAAGAAATCGATGAGTTTGTATTAAAACTGAAAGAATTAATTTGATATAACCTCAATCTTTTTTTATTCTGAAGTTTCCATGCTGCCGTCTTCGCTCGCGCGGATATTTATCCGTGCGTTGCTTGAAAAGCAATCATTTTTTAATTAGTCGACCCTTAAAAAGCCCATAAACATAAGATTACCAGTAAAATAAATCTTAAAAGTATTGTGTGTATCTGCAAGTTTTAGTATATTTGATGCATAAATCTTGCAAATATATTATGCTATCAAAGAAGAAAGAT
>QKGU01000286.1 GCA_003250325.1 Paludibacter sp. | reverse complement strand
GGAATAAGTATTGGTTTGGTGTTTGCATGGTTGATGCAGCATTACGGATTGGATGCCCGAAACATGATGAGGAACTCGAATATGATGGTACCAAGTATTATTCGTTCGCAAATAACAACAACAACCTATTTTATAGGATTTATTCCCGGCTTGTTGTCGACAGTAATCGGATCTATGCTGGCCGGAATCGGAGTTTATAAACGCCAGACAGCCAAATTGTTTAAAGAACTGGAAGCCTGATTTATAGTTAATTATTACAATATTTTTAGAAGATGAAAACAATCAAAATAACTTTTCTGTCATTGTTAATGGTGACAGGTTTGAATGCGCAAAGTTTTCCGACAGGAAAAGCGGTGCTTGACAAAGTAGATGATAACATGTCGGCAAAAACGCGTGTAATGACAGCAAAAATGGAAATTGCCGGTTCGAGAACTACCCGAACTATGGTTTCAAAATCGTACACCGTAGGTGATAAAAAGGCTTACACCGAATATCTTGCTCCAGCACGCGAAAAAGGAACCAAAATGTTGAAACTTGAAAACCAGTTGTGGATTTATTCGCCAACTACCGACCGAACTATTCAGATTTCTGGTCACATGTTGCGTCAGTCGGTAATGGGCAGCGATATGTCATACGAAGATATGATGAACGATACGCCGTTGCTGGAAAGATATAAGGCGGAAGTTACAGCCGAAGAAACGATCGACGGCCGTAAGTGTTGGGTAGTTACTCTTACTGCAATAAAACCTGATGTGACTTATTTTACGCAGAAAATGTGGGTGGACGAAGAAAGATACATTCCTTTGAAAGTGGATTTATTTGCCAAAAGTGGAAAGTTGTTGAAAAGAACTACTATGTCCGATGTACAAAAGGTTCAGGGTCGCTGGTTTCCGATGTCGTTTGTATATAAAGATATGCTGAAAGACGGAGATGGAACAAAGATGACTGTTCAGGAGGTGAAACTGGATGGCAATATCCCCGAAAGTTACTTTAATAAAGGAAATCTGAAATAAAAAAGAAACGGAGGTGTCCAAAAAGATATTTTTGAACGCAAATTACGCAAATTTTCACAAATAAAATTGATAGTTTGTTTTATATCTTACAGAAATATAATCTTATTATGATTTGCGTAATTTGTGTTCTTCTTACTTTTGAGATACCCTCGTTTTGGTTTATAAAAGCGCAGATATTTTATTTTCCAGTTTTATAAGATCTTCAGTAAATTTTCTGATTCCTTCGGCCAGTTTTTCTGTTGCCATTGCATCTTCATTCATCAACCAGCGGAATGTTTTTTCATTCATTTCTATTGGTAAAATATCCATTTTTGCAGAATCATCCGGTTTTAGTTTTAAAGGTAATTCGCCCTGACTTGATTCAAGTTGTTGAAGCAGAGCAGGGGAGATGGTCAAAGCATCGCAGCCTGCGAGTTCGGTAATTTCTTCCATATTTCGGAAGCTGGCTCCCATGACGATGGTGTTGTACCCGAACTTTTTATAATAATGATAAATGGTTGTTACCGATTGAACGCCCGGATCTTCAGGAGCTGGAATTGATGCTACACCACGATCCTTTTTATGCCAGTCTAAAATTCGTCCAACAAATGGAGATATAAGCGTTACTTTCGCTTCAGCACATCTTACAGCTTGTGCCATTGAGAAAAGCAATGTCAGATTGCAATGAATTCCTTCTTTTTCGAGTTGCTCAGCTGCATTGATGCCTTCCCAGGTAGAGGCAACTTTTATCAGAATTCGTTCGCGCGATATTCCTGCTTTTTCGTACAATCCAATAAGTTCGTGCGCTTTTCGTATCGTAGCTTCAGTGTCGAACGAAAGCCGCGCATCCACTTCTGTAGATACCCTTCCCGGAACAATTTCAAGTATTTTCAGCCCAAAATTTACAGCCAGTCTGTCCATGGCACAATGAAGCAAATCTTTTTTGTCGCACGCAAGACTTTTGGCGTAGGCAATAGCTTCATCAATAAGTCCGCTGTATTTAGGATCTTGCGATGCCGCATAAATTAACGATGGATTTGTAGTGGCATCTGCTGGTTTATATGCTGCAATCGATGCAAAATCGCCGGTGTCGGCAACCACTTTGGTGTACGTTTTTAATTGTTCCAGGTAATTCATTTTGATTTGTTTTTAAGGTTACACACTATATTCTAAGTTAACTGATTTAATAGTAATAATGTTCATGTGGAATGTGGTGGAAAATAATATCTGATTCATATCTGTTTGAATGCTGGGAGAAAATAGTTAGCATACATTCGCCTGTTAAATTATATCTTTTTATTATACTATTCACATAGTTTGCAAAATAAGTGATTGTTTATTATGTTTTTAACCCGATAAAGATAAAAGTTTTCAATTTAAACTAAAAAAATCAAGAAAAAAAATTACTTTTGAAATCCGTTGATATTTTTATAATACTATATCGAATCATAGAGATATGAAACGAGCATGAACGCAAACGTTCAAAAATTAAGATGAAAATTGAATGCGAGTTCCATGTGACCATTAAAAAAACAAATCATTTACACATGAAATATTTAATTAGCGTATGCTTGCTTTTGGTTCTGGGAACAGAGGCCTTTGCCGGTGATAATGACTCATTGATTGTAAGATTAAACAATCTGATGGAAAATAATACTACCTGCACCCTAGATAAAGAACAAAAGATACAGAATTTAAAGCGTGTGCTAATGGTTAGGAATTTGCTTCCACGCCAAAAATACAACATTAACACTCAACTGTACGAGGAATATAAAAAATATCAGACTGATTCCGCTATTTCATACGTTATTAAAAATCAGAAAATAGCTGATAGATTAGATAACGAAGAACTGAAGCAGGAGACGCTCATTCAATTAGCTTACCTACATTGTGCTCGCGGAATGTATATTGAATCGTTGAATGTATTGGAGAGTATTAATAAAAGCAAGTTGCCTACAAGACTCCTGCCCAATTATTATGATACTTATGAAACTTTTTACAGCAGTTATGGGCAAAGTAACAGCAATTTCGAGTATTATAGAAAAAGCGAACTCTACCGGGACTCTCTTCTCTCTGTACTAAATAAGCAATCGTTACAATACCGCATTGCATATGCAGCTAAACTTTTGTACAGTTATCAGAAGGTAGAACCACTGCTTTTATCGCTACTGGATGAAGCAACCGGCAAGGAAAAGGGATTGATAGCCTATTTCCTGGGATATTATTATCAAACCGAACACAATTTCGAACTGTCGGAAAAATATTATATTATTTCCGCAATCACAGATATCGAAAATTGTGTAAAAGATAACGCCTCTTTGCGTGCTTTGGCATTGATATATTATGAGAAGGGAGACATAAATAAAGCTCATAAATTTATGCAGGCAGCTATTGATGATGCCATTTTTTGTAATGTGCGCTACCGAACCATAGAAATTTCGTCAT
>QKGU01000227.1 GCA_003250325.1 Paludibacter sp. | reverse complement strand
ACACAAATGGAACGAAAAAAGCGTTTGCAATAATTGAAATTGCGGACAGCGTTATTTTGTTGAATATCTTGCACTTTCTACTGTTATGGCAAATAGTTATGTATGTATCTGCATAATATAACCTAAATTGATAACGGTAAGATTGAACCGTACCGCATACTTTATAAATTCTAAAAAGGTTGGATTTGAAACCAATAACTTTTAATCTAATGTCTCTGAATTTTTTCATACTAATTTGAATTGAATGATTAAAGAAAAACCGAACACATAACACGTTTGCAAACCCATGCTATCGCGGGTTTGCAAGTCACCCGTTAGCAGCAAGCCGAAAAAAAAGACAGACAGAATGACAAAACTCACACAGTGACTTTTCATGTCAGAAGCTTATCAAATATGGCAAATAAATTCTAAAATTCTAAATTTCACTATATAAATAAACTAACTGGAGGACATAATATGAAAAAACAAATTTTATCAGTAATTTTTTTGCTAGTATGTGGTATCGCAATTGGGCAATCCTTTATTAGAAAGGGTTCAAGTGCCTATGGAGATATTATATATAATTGGGATGGAAAATGCTTAAGGCAAGGCGCAAGTACTTATGGTGATGTAATTGTAAACTGGGATGGAAAAAACATTAGACTGGGATCAAGTGCATTTGGGGATGTATTATATAATTGGGATGGTGAATCATTAAGAAAAGGTTCAAGTGCTTATGGAGATATATTATATAATTGGGATGGGACAAATGTACGACAAGGATCTAGCACCTACGGTGACATAATCTTTAAGATCGATGGAAAAAACATTCGAAGAGGTTCAAGTTCATACGGGGACATTATATATACAATTGAAGGTAAAATACCAGTTGCAATGTTGATATTTATTGTAGAATAATCATTTAAAACACATAACATGAGAACATTTAGCTCATTATTATTTTTATTGACTCTATCTATATTTAGTTATGGTCAAGTAAATCAATATGATCAACCGGCTTCTACTAATTTTAGGAATACCTATGTCCCTATCGATTTTAATGCATTGAATAGAGTAGCTGAGGCTGCTGAAGCAAGAAAGCTAAGGAATGAACAAATACAGAAAGAAAAAATAAAAAACTTAATCAATCAGGTAAAATCATATTATAGTTCAGTGTCTGCTTTTCCTGAAAAGATCAATGATGGGTGGCATAAAGTTATATCGACTAATAATTATGACTTTTGTGAAGAACGTAAAGTTTATATATCTAACAACAAAGTGACTAAATATATTATTGATGATTGGATTGAGAAGAAAGTTAGCTATTCTTCAGTTGTTTATAAAGCAAAGTCTATGTTACAATTGATTGAAGATAATGGCTCAAACGGTGATATGGTTGATTTATATTTTATTGAAGATATAAGCAACCCAAATTCATATGTTACACCTCCTGTTCGTCCTGGCAAAATAAGCTTTTGGTCTAGTTTGAAGCGTGGTGGTCCCATAAGCGTTTACATTGAAGACACTTATATTGGTGAAATAAGTTCATATTTTAGTGAAGGAACTCCAAATTGTGGTCAAAATGGAACTTTAGTTTTTGAATATAAACCAGGTACATATAAATTTCGAGCTTCAAATAGCAATCTGACTTGGAATGGAACAGTTACAATTACAGCTGATATTTGTAAATTACAAGGGTTATCGAAATAAGAATATAAAAAATCAATAAGCATTAAATATTATCTATATGAAAAAAGTCATATTATTTACAATTTTATGTTTTTCTATCTCTTTCTCTGGAAAAGCTCAATCTATAGATGCATTAGATGAAAGAAATGGCTATAAAGATTTTAAAATAGGGGACTCTTTTGAAAAATACAATGGTAAACTTATTTTTCGTGATTATTTAAAAAATGATTCAAACACCCCAACATATCTTGTGAAACAAGAATTTCTTTATTCCGATTTATTTGGCTATAAAATTAAAGCAATTACATTGACGTTCAAAGCCAATAAATTAATTATGATTGACATTTGGCTAAAAGAAATTGTTCCTGAAGGTGTTGTTTGGTCTTTCAATGCAGACGACTTTACAAATATTACAAATCAATTTAAATCATTATTTGGTGATCAAAAATATGGTATGTTTAATGATGATAATGGTACCAACATGATGATGATTTGGAAAGGTAAGAAAGTAGAATTATGGGTGAAATTTGTTTTTAGAGGAACTATGGAAGGTGGTCATTATATCAAGGTTACCGTAGTTGATGCACCTATGTTGAATAGAAGTAGTAGTGACTTTTAAAAATTAAAATCAGGTTCTTGAATAATCAATATAAAATAAGTAATTTGAAAAATGAGTATAGAAAAAGATTTAAAAATTGGTGACCGTATTAGACACAAGCAAACAGGTCAAGAAATGGAGGTCGTAGAACTACCAGAAGTTTATGATGTTGATGAAAGAAGAAGTATAAGAACTAATATCGTTGTTTTCTCTACTTTTGAGACTGGCAAAGACTGCAATACAATCGGGGAGATAAATATTGCAGATATTGAACTTATTAGTCAGGGTGATGACATGTAGAAATCCGATAATTCATTTATTAACTTTCATAAGCTAATCGCCCAAAAAGCAAAAAAAGCCACAGCAAGTGAGTGTTTGTTTTTAAACGCCATGCAGTGGCTTTTATAGCTTTTTGATAATAGGCAGAGCAGTCACAGTACATTGTTTTTTGCTAATTGTGGAAGTGCCGAGAAATTTTGAAGAAAAAAACAATGAACTGTGGAGAGTTGATTGCTCCGCAATATTTTAGATTAGATTTTGAAATCTCCTGACAAAACAAAGTTAATATATTAATTTTATGTATATTTGCTCTCTACGGTTAACAAGTTTACTAATCTTAGGACTAATCAATTATGGCAAGTACTTCTGAAACTGGTCACGCCAAGAATGTGGCAAATCTCGAAAGTCTGATTACTTCAATTATCGCTTTAGGAACAACCTACAATCCGTCAAAAGACAGTATCAAACTAGCAGCATTGCAAACTCTGCTTAATGTGTCTAAAGACTCTTTGAATACAGTAAACATAGCACAAGCCGCATATTCAAACGCAGTTGCTGCACGTAAAGACGCTTTTAAACCTTTTAGTCAGTTGATTACTCGGGTTTACAATTCACTGAAAGCAACTGACTCAACTATACAAGTAGACCAAAGCGCACGAACCATAGTCCGAAAGCTACAAGGCAGAAGAGCAAGCACCAAGATTACAGAAGAAGAAAAAAAAGCTTTAGAAGCTGAGGGAAAAGAAGCTAATCAAATATCAGCTTCTCAAATGAGTTTCGACAATCGTATAGAAAACTTCGACAAACTTATTATGCTACTCTCAAGTATCCCCTTTTATAACCCAAACGAAGAAGAACTCAAAATTGAAACACTAAGAGCACTATATAACCGACTAAAAGAAAAAAATACAGACGTTATTTTAGCAACCATTCAGTTAAGTAACTCCCGTATTTCTCGAAACAAAATTCTTTATAAAGAAAATACAGGCTTAGTTGATATAGCCTTCGACAGTAAAACATATATTAAATCTGTTTTTGGCGCAACAAGCCCCCAATATAAACAAGTATCAAGACTCTATTTTAAAAATAGAGAGAAATAAAAGAAAAATATAACCCTATAAAGTAAAACATGAATCGTCTAAGTTGTATCTGACACCGTCTAAAATAAATCAACTTACGACTATTGTGTAACTAATTTTGGATAAAGTAAAATAAACATTGGAAAAGTTGTAATAGCCTCCGGCTAAACTGTAATAGTCTCCGACTAAATTATAATAACTTTTGAATAAAGTGTATTTATATTAGACTAAAGTACAACGACATTGGGCTAAAAGATAATTACGCTGAACTAAATTATAATGACTCCAGACTAAAATGAAACAGACTTGAACTATTGTAAAACGAAGAACAACTATACACAATAAACGGCCAGCTGCTAACACACGCCTATGTCCATTGGCGGCTTGACATGCATTTTGGCAGTTTTGCTCCCGCATTCACCTCGTCGCTGTGCGACAGTGAACGCTCCCGCAAACCGCCAAATGCCCATAGCCTCGGTCGTTAGCGGCATAGTAAAAAAAGAAAAAACAGAATAAGTAATCTAAAAAACAGCGACTTATATGGAAAAGAACTTAAATATAGACATTAAAGTCAGACTTTCAACACTCTGGATTTTAGTAATGTTCAACATGATTTTTGCTGACATTTTTTCAATTATGGTGGAATTAGTCAACAAAAACACATTACAAATTCCAGGAGACGTAAAAACTGTAATGGCTATTGCTGCAATCATTACGAACATTCCTATTTTAATGATTTTTCTCTCGAGAATTCTAACACCAAGAATAAACAAAATAACAAATATTATTGCAGGTATATTGACTTTGATTTATGTAATTGGAGGAGGCGATTATGCTCCACATTATATCATTATTGCCTCAATAGAGGCCGTATTATTAACAACAATTATTATTTATTCTTGGAAGTGGAAACTGTGAGTTTTTCAACTTTCATATTCAAATGACATTTAGTTATTAGAAAAAAGAAAAATACGCTTTGCGTGGAAACTTGCGATTGACCTTGCTTTGCACATTTAGACAGTATCAAAAATTCTGTATTCGAGAGTTTTAGCACACATGGACTGAAAACAAAACACGAAAAGAAAGCTCAAACACCGAACGCATAACACACGCCTATGGGTCATTGGCTGGCTGACGTGCAATTGGCAGGTTTTGCTCCCGCATTCACTTTGTCGCTGTGCGACAGCGAATGCTCACGCAAACCGCCAAATGCCCATAGCCTCGGTCGTTAGGGCACATAATAAAAAAATAAATATGAGAAATTTGATACTAATTTTACTGATACTTACAATTCAAAACTTGTTTTCACAAAACACGATTACGCTGAAAAGTAAAAGAAATAATGACAATAGTGTTGATATTGAGTATACTAAAAACAAACCTGGGACATATTGTATTTATTTGAACTTCAACAATCTTGAAAACACATTAACTCCTAGAAAAAAATTCATAGTGAAAGACAACAATGGATTTCTTGAAAAATTAAAACCTATTGACAGGAATAGGTTTATCAATTATTCATATACATATTCATATAAAAGAGGAATACCGAACCCAAAAGTAGACTCTACTTTTGTTTACTTATTGCCTTTTAAAAATAACACAACTATTGAAGTAAGATATTTGAATAATTTAGAAACAAAATATTTTGACAAAGAAGAACTTGATAATTTTAAAGCTTTTCAGATTATTCGGGACAAACCAGATACTGTTTGTTCAATAAGAAAAGGAGTTGCAATAAGTGTTATAAATAATTATTCGATTGATACAACATATACTTACTCTTATTCCAGCAGACGAAATTCAATAACGATTGAACATAATGATGGTACATTTGCAAAATATGAGGGTTTTGATTCTGATAATATATTCATTAAAGAAGGTGACTTAGTTTTGCCAAATCAACCTTTAGGCACCTTGATACAATATGATAAAAGGGGAACTTACCAATTAAGATTTGCAATAAATTATCTAACAGAAAATCCTATAGATGAAGATAATAAAAAGCTAAAAAATTCTAATAAATATTTAGACCCATATTTTCAAACAGCAGAAGGAATAGTTAAATTAAAACCTAAAGTAAAGTATACAACAAAAATATTAGAAGAAATAATTGTGAAAGAGTTAAGTAAAAAAGAAATCAAAAAAAGAAAATAGTCTGACAAATTCAAAATTACGATGCCCTAACACACGCTCTATGTTCATTGGCTGGCTGACGTGCATTCCGGCAGTTTTGCTCCCGCATTCACTTTGTCGTTTCACGACAGCGAATGCTCCCGCAACCCGCCAAATGCCCATAGCCTCGGTCGTTAGCTCCAAGTGCAAAAAAACCGAATGTGTTCTTATTGCTCACGGTTGAAAAATCTTTGACAAACTGTCCGTGTATTTCGCTCGACTGAATTATCTGTAACGACAGATTATTTACTGCGGACAACTTTTGCGGGCGGACAATTTCTCGCAGATTTTAGAAAGGAAAACTAAACAGGAAGACGACTCGATTTCGCTGCACAGGAAACTAATGACACTAATTTGGACGAGAAAACAAATTTGGAAAATTGCTGTTTTTGAGTCAGATTTTATACAGTTCGGCAGCTCGAAAAGAAAAGAAAAGAAAAGAAAAATAGAAAACCTCGTCGACTGCCCGAAGAAGAGAAAACCCGTTCGGGCTAGTCGCGAGAAGGTGCTTACACAAAAGATTTTTTTGACAGACTTTTTTGCGTTAGCAAACTGAATTTTAAGTTTGAAACTGTGCGAAAAGAAAACAAAAAGTTCATTTTCTGACAAATTCGCTTGTTTTGAAAAACTGTTGGAATTATGACTGTTTGAGAAATTTCGTTTGAATTTGGGTTAAACAGAAAATTCGGCAGAAACTGACAGAAAAAAATTAAGAAAAACAAAAAAAGTAAAGAATTTTCGTTAAATTGCGGCAATTTTCTATGGCTTATCAGCTGACTGAAAATGCAGTTTTCGAAAATTTGCTCTTTATATCACGAAATTAAAACGTTTGGCAACGAGCAAGCACCTAGGAGCTAACACACGCTCTTAGGTTTGCACAATAATTAGAATTTTGAAAGGCGAGGTTGATTTTTTACTTTTGTTGTATAAAAGCAAGGAATTAACCGGCTGACAGGGTAAACTAGTAACACACGTGAATATAATTCACCATAGGTATAAGACCCTGACAGTCTGGCTGAAAGACACCAAATAGAATTCTGGTAGAGTGAGACCAATAAGAGTGTTAGTGCATAACAGCTATCGGTTAATTCCAAGCCTAAAGGAAGTACAAAAGTATGAAAAAGGTTTTTATTGGAATTGATTTTTCGAAATTAAAATTTGACGCAGCGATTTACAGTGTTGATACAAAAGCGATTGTAGCAACAGAAGTGTTTGACAATGAACAATCCGGGTATGTGGATTTTCTCCAATGGGTAAAAGAAAATACGCGTTTTCAGAAGTCCGGGATGTTGTTTTGTGGTGAGCATACCGGTTATTATTCAGGTAATTTATCGGTATTTCTGTATGAATCCGGCTACGATATGTGGTTGGTTTCGGGACTTGAAATAAAACTTACCCAAGGCATAAAGCGCACGAAAACAGATCGCGTAGATGCTTGTAGAATTGCCGAACATGCTTATCGTTATCAGGACAAAGTAGTTCTTTTTCAACCTGTTTCTAAATCATTGGACGAAATCCGAGAATTGCTTTCGTATCGGGAACGGTTGGTAGAAACCCGCAAGGTCCTAACCACTTCGGCCAAGGAGATGAAGCGTGTAAAAGATAATGCCTCGTGCGATTATATTTACCGGGATAGCATTGAATATATAAAAACATTGAATGCCAGTGTCCGTGATTGTGAGAAGCGAATAGAAGCGCTTTTAAAGCAGGATATTTCACTGAAAACCAATTATAAACTAGTGAGTTCGGTAGTGGGTATCGGTTTAGTAAATGCAGCTTTAATCCTGGTGGCCACTGACAACTTTACTAAGTTTGACAATCCACGTAAGTTTGGTTGTTACTGTGGTGTGGTACCTTTTGAACACAGTTCCGGCACAAGTGTACGAGGCAAGACACGAGTCAGCAAGATGGCTAACAAGCACTTAAAGACCAAGCTAACATTGGCAGCTCAAAATGCCGTTCGTTTTGATCCTGATCTAAAAGAGTATTATCAGCGCAAGAGAAGTGAAGGCAAGAATAATTGGCTGGTGCTGAATAACGTAAAGAATAAATTGATACACAGGATATTTGCAGTGGTCAGAGATGGACAAATGTACGAAAAACAGTATGTGCATCCGTTGAAACAAGTAGCCTGAATAATATATTTTTTCTTTGTTTCTGATTTTGTAAACCTACAGAAAATGAGGAAAATAACGTGAGCAAGATTGATTGGAAAAATACTACCGAACGTAGTGAGTGTGGAGATTTTTTCAATCACCGTAGGCTTGATCTTGAGCATGTTGTTTTCGGAATTTAGCTTTGTGCACAAAAACAGAAATAAAAACAAAAGAAGTAACTAATTTTTAATACAAATAATTTGGAATAACCATAGAATTCCTATGTTCATTGGCGGCTGAAGTGCATTTAGCGGTTGTTGCGCCCGCATTCACTTTGTCGCTTGGGCGACAGTGAAAGCTCCCGCAAACCGCCAATGCCCATAGCCTCAGTCGTTAGCGGTCAGCTTAAAGAATGACTGACAGCGCAATAGAAAATAATATTTGAAAGTAATGACAATTTTAAATTTAAAAATATGAAAAAAGCTCTACTGACAATTTTGTTCGGAATTACAAGTTTAGTCATTTTCGGACAAGCAAGATTAGGCTCATCTGCAACAGAAATCAAAAACGAATTTTGGGAAAGCAGATATAACCTAAAAAGTGGTTATGACAAGGATGGTGACTATTACATCACTATTACAACTGAACGAGCAACGGTAACCTACTATTTTAATTCTGATAAAGTTTGTTATTTAACAGCAATAATTCCTGATGCTCAAGGTGATTTAAATTTTTATGTCGAATTATATAACAAGCAGTATGTAATAGTATCATCTACTCAATGGAAAATGTATTCCAACAACGGAATTGCTAATATAAATTTGATTTATCCAGAAGGTGGCGGCTACTATTTTTTATGGTCTAATTAGTTATGACCCTAACAAAAGAAGATAGAATTAAAACCGTAATGGGTGGCGGAGGACACGTAGTTATACTTGGTGCTGGAGCAAGCATTGCTTCAACGATAAGAAATCCTGAATTGAATGGTAAACAATTACCTTCAATGGACAATTTCATTGAAGTTGTAGGGCTACAAGATATTGTTGAAAGGTTGCCAAATCATTTATTAGCAAAGAATTTTGAAAATCTTTATGGTAATTTGCATAAAGACAATCCAAAATCAAACGAAATAATTGAGATAGAAGAAAGAGTTTATGACTATTTCAAAGATATGAAGTTGCCGGACAACCCAACTATTTATGACTATTTAGTTTTATCACTCAGACCAAAGGATTTAATCGCAACTTTTAATTGGGACCCGTTTCTATATCAGGCATTTGTAAGAAACGGACAAATTGCAGATATGCCATATTTATGTTTTCTACACGGGAATGTTGCAATTGGATATTCAGATATAGATAAGCGATGTGGACCTGCAGGCTGGTATTCAAAAGCAACAGAAAACTACTTTTACCCAACAAGGTTATTATATCCCGTTGACCAAAAAAATTATAACGAAGATGAATTTATTAGTATTGAATGGGAACGATTAAAGACTTGGTTAAACTCAGAATCAACAAAGAGAGTTACAGTTTTTGGTTATGGAGCACCTAATTCAGACTATGAAGCTGTAAAACTCTTAAATGACGCTTGGGGTACAAGAGATGAACGGAATATGGAGCAGTTTGAAATAATTGACATTAGAGATGAAGAAACTGTTAGACAAAGTTGGGACAACTTTATTCATTCGCATCACTATGACTATGCAACAAGCTATTTTGATAGCATTCTTGCTCACAATCCAAGAAGAACAAGCGAAAGTTATTTTCAACACTATTTACCTTTGACACCTTCTGAAGCATTTAGCGAAAGTAATCCTGTTCCAAATAATTTTAAGACATTACAAGAACTTTGGGAATGGCACAGACCACTTGTTGAAGCAGAAAATGAATGGAAAGAGAAAAATAAAGAAGAATAAAAGCCGAACCGCTAACATTTTGTATAAGTAATGGCAGGTGATGTGGCAAATATCAAGGTTTGTAGCCCGCTCAAACTGTGTAGCGGTTTGACAGGAAACTACCACGCAATCTGCCACTACTCATACAATTTACCGTTAGCAGCCATAGTAAAAAAACAAAAAGACGGACTCGTTGGCTGAAAAATCTTTGGTGAACTGTCCGCTCCTACTCGACTTTCAAACGAATCTGTAACGACAGAATTTGTTCATTTTCGAACTTTTGCTCGGCGGACAATTCCCCGCAGATTTTCTAAGGAAAGAATTTGACTTTTAGCTTTTCTGACTATGTCTGACAACCGACTGAAAATCACGAAACCGACATTGGAGTAGAGTAGATTTGTTCGTTTTCGGGCTGAAATCGCATTTCGACAAGACTGAAAACAAAGAAAAACAAACTCTCTCTGACAACTCGAAAGAAGAGAAAACCCGTTTCGAGTTGTCGAGAGAATGCTTACAAGGAAATTTTTTCGACTTTATTCTTGCTCATTCTGACAACATTTTTTGCTGACTGACAGCGACAAAAACTCGAAACGACTTTCATACGCTGAAACTCGACTCGAAATTCTATATTTTAGCAGTTTGACTGCTTTGCGACAAGAAAGAAGACAAATTCTATTTCTCAACTTTTAAAACTGTTTAGAAACATGGAATTTACGACTGAATAACTTAAAAAATATTCGTTAATTTGTAACAACTTTAGCGGTTGACTGAAAAGAAATCGGTTAACGAGTGAAAGTTCACTTAACGGCTGAACTGAAAACGACAAACTGACGACCAAACTACGGCTGCTAACACACGCCTATGCACACAGGCTGGCTGACGTGCAATTAGCGGGTTTTGCTCCCGCATTCACTTTGTCGTTCCACGACAGCGAACGCTCCCGCAAACCGCCAATGCCCATAGCCTCGGTCGTTAGCTGTCATTATAAAAAAAAAGACTATGCAGATATTGAATGAATGGAGAACTAATTTAAATGTTCATTTTACAGAAATTAATGAACTCTTAAATGAAAGTAAAAGTATCGGTAAAAGCTATGAGAAATCCAAGAAAGAGAAATCTGATATTGGATTTAATGTATTCAGTATTACTTCTGATTTGTATTACAGAGAAAATTTTCATAGTGACATTATTAAAGCTTTATTAGACCCGAAAGAAAAACATAACCAAAACACGAAATTCCTATATCTATTTATCGACTTATTGAATAAAGTAAATACTTCTACTATTATTCTTGAAGACAATTATAAAAATGTAAATGTTGCAAGAGAGCAATCAAATATCGATATTTTAATTACTGATGAAACTACGAAAAGAGCAATAATTATTGAAAATAAGATTAATAATGCGGTAGACATGAATCGGCAACTACCACGTTACTACAATGAGGTGAAGAAAAATTATTTTGTAGACGCTATTGTTTATTTAACTTTAGACTCATCTAAAAGACCAGACAAACATGACTGGACGAAAGACGAGCTGACTGCCATTAACTACTTATTAAAGATTATTCCTTCTTTTGATAGACATGATCGTCCAAACATATATAAAGATTGGCTGTTACCGGCAATCATTGAATCTAACGACATAGATAGCACTTATTTATTGAGACAATACGCAACACTTTTGAAATTTTTAAATACAAATTATATGGACACTGTTAGTTTAGAAAAATTCTATGAGATATTAAAGGAAAAAGACAATCTGAAAACGTCAATCTCTATAAAGAATATGTTGAATGAATTACCTGAATATCTAGCCATTAGAATTGAGGACAAATATAAAAACAATTGCTATCCATTTCAGAAAATTTGGAGATACAAACTGTCAGATACTGTCTTTGAGGCATTTCAAATGGAAAATCTGTATTTAAAACTCGATGTTTGGTGTGGGGACTATGGTTATAAAGCAATCTTCTGGAATCCTCAAAATGAGAATTATGACATAAAAGAAGATTTTAAAGACTTTGACATTTTGAGAGAATTAGAATACGACAATGGCAAGAAATACAGTATCGTGAAACACTTTTCACTGTTTGAAGAAGAATTATTATTCTCTTTTATCGATCAACTTATTGACATTTTAAAGAAGAAAATAACGAACAGCTAACACACGCCTATGTTCATTGGCTGGCTGACGTGCATTCCGGCAGTTTTGCTCCCGCATTCACTTTGTCGTTCCACGACAGCGAACGCTCACGCAAACCGCCAAATGCCCATAGCCTCGGTCGTTATGGTTCATAATAAAAAAAATCACAGCCAGCGGACAATTGGTTCGCCTGTGTAGCCTTTTTCCCAAATGAACCAAGCAAATGCCATTGTTGAACTCATTTTTTTACCTGTTTCTTCGTCTGTTGAAATTCCATTACGAAGTGGTTGTTGTCGCTTTTTGAAAACGTAAATGTATTTCAATGGTGTTTTTTCGAGGAACGTTGCTCGTTTTTGCCCTTCAAGTGCTTGCAGCTTACCGAAAAATATAACGTGTTTATTCGTTACATTTAAAGCCTTTTCGACAAACTCCTGAAAAAGATTGAAAGGCGGATTTGTAATAACTGTGTTATATTCAGCTAAATGATTATAAGTGAGAAAATCAAAACCTACATTTCCAAAACCTCTATCAATTAAATCAAATGATTTTGTTTTGTATGGATCTAATAACTTTGAAATATGACCTTCGCCACAGGCTGGCTCAAGTGCTGGATATTCGATTTTCCACACTTCTAAGAGTGCCTTTGTACTATCTTCGTGAGTTGCATAAAAATCATTTTCAACTCGACCTCGTGCAGGATTCCCACCTGCTAATTTACCTCCGTTTTGCATATTTTGAATTTAAGAATTTAAGAAAAGAAAATTACGAAACCATAACACACCAGTATGTGTACTGCCACGCCTTAGCACATTCATGTTGTTTATTTGCCCGCAGTATGTTTATCGCTCATTTGAAGCGAAAATGCCCGCAAATGTGGCAATACCCATACTGTCGCCACGTTAGGGCGCATAATAAGAAAATAAAAACGTATGCTAAGTAAAAGACAATTTGAAGCTGCAAATGCGCTACTAAAGCATTTGGAATTGAGACAAGGGAAATCGTCATTAGACGACTATCCTTATGCACTAAGTAAATTAGGTT
>QKGU01000045.1 GCA_003250325.1 Paludibacter sp. | reverse complement strand
AACTTCAAAAGGATGATGAATAAATGGAAATCATCTTTTTGGCTCGAATTTAAAATACAAATTGTTGACTTGATAAAAGCTATGTTTTACCAAATCAACAATAATATAATACGAAAATGGGCTTTTTAAGGCTCGACTATTTAAGAGAATTGGGAATTACAAATGCTACGTGGGAAGTTCGGCGAGAAATGAGCGATAAGTATAAACAAATCAATCAATACATAGAACTGTTAGCTCCTTACCTGAACGAAATAAATCTCAAAGATGATTTTCATGTGGTTGACATGGGTTCCGGAAAAGGGTATCTAACTTTCGCCTTATTCGATTATTTGAAAAATAGCCTGAAACTTGACGCCCGAATGACTGGAGTTGAATTCAGACAGGAATTGGTTGATACCTGCAACGTAATAGCTCAAAAATCCGGTTTCGAACAACTCAGCTTTTTGAAAGGAACGATAGAAAAGGCTGAGCTTAGCAAAATTGATATTCTGATTGCCCTTCATGCCTGCGACACGGCTACCGACGAAGCTATTTACAGAGGAATTACTTCCGGAGCAGAATTGATTGTTTGTGCTCCCTGCTGTCATAAACAAATCAGAAAAGCAATGAGCGTAACCAACGAGCTGAACAACATTACCCGATTTGGCATTTTAAAAGAACGTCAGGCCGAAATCATTACCGATACAATACGAGCTATGATTCTTGAACTGAATGGCTATAAAACGAATGTTTTTGAATTTATTTCGCTGGAGCACACTCCAAAAAATGTGATGATCGTAGGAAAGAAAACAAAAATAAATTCATCACATGCTGAGCAAATCAAAAGCGATATAGCTGCTATCAAAAAGCTATATGGAATTGAAAAACATTATCTGGAAATACTTTTAGGCATATAATAATAAGAACATATTCAAAAGGCAAAAAGAGCAGTTTTGAAAACAATACTTAATCATAAAAATTAAACATCCTCTATTTTTTATAAGGTCTAAATATTAAATTCCCCGCAAAATTTGCCTATCTTTGCATGCAAATTGAGATAGGATCGTTAAACAATATAACCATCATTATTTCTGTCACTTACAAAAAATCGAATATTCAGAAATATCAAAATATAACATGATTCAATTTTTTCGAACTACCGCACAACACATTTACGCAGTTCAAACGAATGAGGCAATAACCGCCGAGAATGTACAAAAGTTAGAATGGCTTTTTAGCGAAGCAAAATTACTCCCGCAAACCAGTATCGAAGGTAACTTTGTCGGCCCACGTCGCGAAATGATTACTCCCTGGAGTACAAATGCCGTTGAAATAACTCAGAATATGGGTATCAGCGGCATTATTCGTATAGAAGAGTTCCGTTTATTGCCTCCAACTCCTTCAGTTCAGGGCGGTTTGGAATACGACCCCATGCTTGAACGTATTTATTCAGGATTGAATCAGGAAATCTTTACGATCAATAAAAAACCAGATCCAATTTTGTATATCGAAGATATTGCTGCTTACAACAATCAGGAAGGTTTGGCTTTGAGTGCTGATGAAATTGAATACCTAAACAGCGTTAGCGAAAAAGTTGGACGTAAACTAACCGATAGCGAAGTGTTCGGTTTCTCTCAGGTAAATTCAGAGCACTGTCGTCACAAAATTTTCAACGGTCAATATATTGTGGATGGCGAAGAAAAAGAACTTTCGTTGTTCAAACTCATTCGCAAGACTTCAGAAGAAAATCCAAACAAACTGGTTTCGGCTTATAAAGACAATGTGGCTTTCAATGCTGGTCCTAAAATCGAGCAATTTGCTCCTGCAAGTGGCGACAAACCTGACTTTTTCCAAACCAAAGAAATTGATTCGGTTATTTCGTTGAAAGCAGAAACTCATAACTTCCCAACAACCGTTGAGCCTTTCAATGGCGCTGCAACAGGTACTGGGGGTGAGATTCGTGACCGTCTCGGCGGTGGTAAAGCAAGTTTGCCAATTGCCGGTACAGCTGTTTACATGACTTCTTATGCCCGTAACGACAACAGTCGTCAGTGGGAAAGTAATATCGCTCCACGCAAATGGTTGTATCAGACTCCGGAGCAAATCCTGATTAAAGCTTCGAATGGTGCTTCTGACTTTGGTAACAAATTCGGTCAACCGCTTATTTGTGGTTCATTGTTGACTTTCGAACACGAAGAAAACAACAAAAAATTCGGTTATGATAAAGTGATCATGCTGGCCGGTGGTGTTGGTTTCGGTAAAATGGAAGATGCTTTGAAAGGCACTCCAGAAGTGGGCGAAAAAGTGGTGGTAATGGGTGGTGATAACTACCGCATTGGTATGGGTGGTGGAGCCGTTTCGTCGGTTGAAACCGGTCACTACGACAATTCTGTAGAATTAAATGCCGTGCAACGTGCTAACCCTGAAATGCAAAAACGTGTTTCGAACGTGATTCGTACACTTGCCGAAGCTAATGATAACCCGATTGTTTCTATCCACGACCATGGTGCAGGTGGACACCTGAACTGTTTGTCGGAATTGGTGGAAACTACCGGTGGTAAAATTGATGTAAATGCTTTGCCTGTTGGTGACCCGACTTTAAGTGCCAAAGAAATTGTTGGTAACGAAAGTCAGGAGCGCATGGGCTTGCTGTTGAAAGAACAAGATATCGAACGTGTTCGCAAAATTGCTGAACGCGAACGTGCTCCTTTCTACGTGGTAGGTGAAACTACCGGAGATATGGATTTTGTTTTCGAGCAGGCTGATGGTGAAAAACCAATCGATTTGAAACTGGATTATATGTTCGGTAAACCACCTCGCACAGTGATAACCGACAATAGTGTAAACGAAACTTATGCTGCTCCTGAAATTTCGGAAGATAAACTTCAAAGTTATATCGAAAACGTACTTCAGGTTGAATCTGTAGCTTGTAAAGATTGGTTGACAAACAAAGTTGACCGTTCGGTAACCGGTAAAATTGCCCGTCAGCAGTGTGCTGGTGAAATTCAGTTGCCTTTGAACGACCTTGGTGTTGTTGCTTTGGATTATCGCGGAACTACAGGTATTGCAACTTCAATCGGACATGCTCCTTTGGCTGCTTTGGCCGATTCAGAAGCTGGTTCTGTATTGGCAATTGCCGAATCGTTGACTAACCTGGTTTGGGCTCCTTTGAAAGATGGAATGGATACCATTTCGTTGAGTGCAAACTGGATGTGGCCTTGTAAAAATCCGGGTGAAGATGCTCGTTTGTACAAAGCAGTTGAAGCTTGTTCTGATTTTGCATGTTCATTGGGAATCAATATTCCAACCGGAAAAGATTCTCTTTCGATGACTCAGAAATATGGTATTCTCTCCGGGAACAGTGATTATTTCTGCTGCAGCAGAAGTTACTGACGTGAAGAAAACAGTTTCTCCAGTTATCGTAAATGATGAAAAAACTTCTATCTATTATATCGATTTTTCATTCGATAGTCACAAATTAGGTGGTTCCGTATTGGCTCAAACATTGAATAAAATTGGTGATGAAGTTCCAACCGTACGAGATGCTGAATATTTCAAAGCTGCTTTCGAAAGCATTCAGGAAATGATAGGCAAAGGATTGATTCTGGCTGGTCATGATATTTCTGAAGGTGGTATTATCACAGCATTGTTCGAAATGACATTTGCAAACAGCAAAGGTGGATTGAATGTGAATCTGGATTATATCGCTGAAAATTCATTGGTAACCATGTTGTTTGCTGAAAATCCGGGTGTGTTGATTCAGGTGAAAGACAAAAAAGCGGTTGAGAAAATTTTGGGCGATAATGGTGTTGGTTTTGCACGCATTGCAACTCCGATTGCTGAACGTAGAATGGAAATTACCCGCAAAAAAGAATCATATTCGTTCTCAATCAACGATATG
>QKGU01000313.1 GCA_003250325.1 Paludibacter sp. | reverse complement strand
ATACGAAAATTGAACAAATAATAGAAACAGAAAAAATGATATTATCTTTTTCATTTTAATAGTTACAAGAATTTAGTTACAAGTTACAAACTGTTTATTATTTACTGTTTGCTGTTTTACTAAATTACGATTACATGATTAAACACCTAAACTTTATAAAAATCAAAAATAAGACTATTTTCCGAGAAATTCGTATTCATCTCGATAAACAATGTAAACGAATCTGACGTTTTAAAAGAAAAACAAAATAAATTATGGCTGAAAAACATGTAATAAAAACCGAATGGAAAGGGAATCTGGCTTTCGAAGCCGACGTAAACGGACATAAAGTATTGATGGATGCAACTGCAGAAGCAGGAGGTGAAAATTCAGGTCCGAGTCCTAAAAAGTTGCAATTAGTAGCGCTGAGTGGATGCACCGGAATGGACGTGGTTTCCCTCTTGAAAAAAATGCGCGTCGATATCGAAAAATGTAACATTGAAGTGCAGGGTGATGTAACAGAAGAACATCCAAAGCAATACTCAAAAATGCATGTGATTTACGAATTCACGGGAAAAAATTTGCCTTTAGACAAGCTTGAAAAGGCTGTCAGCATGTCGGAAGAAAAATATTGCGGTGTGGGTGCAATGTACAGAAAAGCCATTGAAGTGACGTCTGAGATTCGGATAATAGAGCCTTAAAAGAATAAAGATTTTCATAGAATAATAGCAGGTACATCATATTTTTAATTAATGGTGTGCTTGCTTTTTTCATTTTTCCCTGACAAAAGACCACTCTAAAATAAGACTCTCTGAATCAAACCCATATAGAACTTTCGGCTTTCCCAAAAAATCACTTTCAGTTCATTATCAACACATTAAATTTGCAAATAAAATAGGAATTAACGATTTTATTTTGTATATTTGTAAGGATTCGTTAAAATAATTACTTTAAAACCTAACCCGGAACGTTTATGAAACTTGTAATAATAGCCAATAGATTGCCTCTCAAAATATCGTATAACGAAATAAATTTAATGGAGTTTACACGTAGCGAAGGCGGGTTGACGACCGGCCTCGACTCGTTGGATATGGACATCGAAAAACATTGGGTTGGTTGGCCCGGTGCTGACATTGAAAGTGAAGAAGATCAGGAATATGTTACCAAACATTTAAGCAAATTCAAATTTCATCCGGTTTTCTTAAGTCCTGAGCAAATTCAGAACTATTACGAAGGATATAGTAACAGTACACTTTGGCCTTTATGCCATTATTTTTACTCGTTTGTAGAATACGAAAATAAATACTGGGAATCTTATAAAGAGGTGAATGATATTTTCTGCAAAGCGGCTATTCCTTTTATCGAACCGGGAGATATTGTTTGGGTGCAGGATTATCAGTTAATGCTGCTTCCTCAAATGGTAAAAAATATTAGCATCGGTTATTTTCATCATATTCCGTTTCCGTCATACGAATTGTTCCGTGTTTTGCCGGAAAGAGCTGAATTACTAAATGGACTTTTGGGAGCCGATTTAATTGGATTTCACACCCACGACTATATGCGACACTTTGTAAGTGCTGCCGAACGTGTATTGGATTTGAGATTTAAGCTCGATCAAGTATTTCTCAGCAGTCGTATTGCTTTTGTAGATGCTTTCCCAATGGGAATAAACTATACTTTGTACAATGATGCTATTTTAGATCCTTCTATTCAGGAGAAAGCGCAACAACTAAAACGTAATTTCGGATTTCACAAACTAATTCTTTCTGTAGATCGGCTTGATTACAGCAAAGGCATTCTTCATCGGTTGAAAGGATTTGCTTTATTCCTCGAAAACCATCCCGAATACAAAGGAAAAGTTTCGATGGCTATGATTATCGTTCCGTCAAGGGACACTGTGGATCGTTACTCAGACCTTAAAACAAAAATTGATGAAACGATTGGCGCCATCAACGGACAACATTCCACGATCAACTGGACACCGGTTTATTATTTCTATCACAGTTTTGGATTTGAGGAATTGATGGCGATGTATCACATTGCCGATATTGCACTGGTTACACCGTTGCGCGACGGAATGAATCTGGTGGCAAAAGAATATGTTGCTGCCAAAAGAGATACTCCCGGCGTGTTGATTCTTAGCGAAATGGCAGGAGCTGCAGTTGCTTTGCCCGAAGCTATCATCGTTAATCCAAACGATCCGCTTGAAATTAAAAATGCTATTGTAGAGGCGTTGGAAATGCCTGAAGAGGAACAATTGGCTAAATTAAAGTTCATGCAACAACAAATATCAAAACATAACGTGAATAAGTGGGCCAATAATTTTGTGAGAGAATTGAAGAATGTAATGGAAAAAAACGCATTACTCAATAGCGAAAAAATTGATGTACCTACGTTTCAGAAAATTAAAGCAGAATACTCCGAAGCTCAAAGCAGACTGTTTATTTTAGATTATGATGGAACATTAGCTCCATTCAGAAGCAAACCTGAAGAAGCTGTTCCGACAGAGGAGCTTTTGAATTTACTGGATAAACTCTCACAAAACCCTAAAAATAAGATCACCATAAGCAGCGGAAGAGATAAGAAAACGCTCGAAAAATGGTTTGGACATTTGCCAGTCACCATTGCTGCCGAGCATGGAGCTTATTTCAAGGAAAATGGTGAATGGACAAAAAATACACCTGAGGAATTGCCCTGGGACGACGAGATTGTAAATATACTTCAATCGTTTGTAGATAAAACTCCACGGTCGAAAATGGAAGTGAAAGAAACCACACTGGTGTGGCATTTCAGGAATGTCGATGGTTGGTTGGCTTCACTCAGGGAACAACAATTGGTAAACGCACTTATCACTCCATGTACCCGCCAAAACCTGCAAATAATGCGTGGAAATAAAATCGTAGAAATAAAATCGCCACAACACACCAAAGGTCACGAAGCAAAAAGACTGTTGGAAACAGGCACTTACGATTTCATTTTAGCTATGGGCGACGATACAACTGACGAAGACACATTCCGCGAATTGCCTGCAGATGCCTACACTATCAAAATCGGAAATATATCCGAAGTTGCCAGATTTAATCTACGCGGGCGTTATTCCATTTTTAAAACAACTTTGCGATTGCGAAGGAAAGCCTATGGCCGAATAAATTTCGACAATTGAATTTCTTCTGAAAACAATAAAGCCGTATTTATCAAAGCCAGCATAGAGTAAGCCTGAGGAAAATTTCCCAACTGACTTTTGGTCTCAAAATCAAGATCTTCGCTAAATAAGCCTAAATGATTGGAATAGCTCAACAATTCTTCAAAAAGTTTTTGAGCTTCCGCTTCACGTCCTGTTACGAACAAACCTCGAATCATCCAGAATGTACAGATGGTAAATGCTGAAGTAGGTTTTCCAAAATCATCATGATTATTATACCGATACATCAAACCATTATAGTTTAATGTCTTGTACACTAAATCAACAGTTTTCTTATATCGTATATCGTCCGCAGAAATAAAGCCGTATTCTTCCATTAGAAGCAACGAAGTATCCATTTCTTTGTTGGAGTAAGTCTGGGTAAAGCTTTCAATCTCTTTGTTCCAGCCATTTTCCATGACATCCTGCTTGATGGTGTCGGCTACTATTTTCCAACGGGTAGCAAAATCGTCACGCTGAAGGATTTCGGCAATGCTCACCGCCCTGTCCATAGCTACCCACGACATTACTTTCGAAAGGACAAAATGTTGCTCTTCTCCGCGAATTTCCCAAATTCCTTTGTCCGGTTTTTCCCAGTCGGCACTCACGGTACGAACGATATTTTTTACAACTTCGAACATATCTTCCACTTCGTCCAACGAGCCGGGGAAGAAACGATAATAACGGTAAATAACATCCATCAAATAACCGAAAGAATCGTTTTGTTTTTGATGGTACGCATCATTTCCAATTCGTACTGGAGCCGAATCTTTATAACCGCTCAAATGAGTGAGTGTTTCTTCGGTCAATGTCCTTTCGCCTCTAATTCCATACATAATTTGGAAACTATCCGATTTCTTCTTCAGAATGTTATGAATGAAAGTCATGAAGCGCTTTGCTGCACCCTGATGACCCACTGTCAATAGCGTATCGATGGACATCGAAGCATCGCGCAACCAACAGAACCGGTAATCCCAGTTACGAACTTCGCCGACAGATTCGGGCAAACTGGTGGTGAGAGCCGCCAAAACAGCTCCGCTTCGGTGGAATGACATTAATTTCAGCACCAAAACACTACGTTCGATGAGCGGGTAGTATTTTGTATATTTTCGCGTTCTGTTTGCCCAATTTATCCAGTAAACCTTGGTTCTTTGATATTCCAGATCAACTCTCGACTGATCAATTTTTATCAATTTCTGATTATACGAGATAAGGAAAAACTCATCCTTTTCAAGAATAAATTCTTCACCTGACAACACAACATCAAAGTTGAGACTGCTGTAAAGATAAAAAGTATCATATTCGTTTTCGGCAGCAGCAATCTTTACATTATCATAGTTTACGGTGTATGTGGCAGTATCCCGGGCATAGTTCATAGCCGGTTTAAAATCAACTTTGAACCTTGGTTTTCCTTTTTTTAAACGAACCAACCTGTAAACTTCGGGAGGTAAATAATAATCGTGTTTTTCGCCAATACGGTAGCGGGGCATAAAGTCCATCACTTCGAATTCGCCTTCGTCCGACGAAAAAGTGGTGCACAGAATATTGGTATGATCCACATATTTCTGCTTTATTTCGTACGATTTATCCACCTTAAATCCGAAAGATCCGCCTATTTTTTTATCCAGTATTTTAGCAAATATGGACGACGAATCAAAATCGGGAAGACAAAGCCAGTCGATACTACCTTTTGACGAAATCAAAGCGGCCGATCTGCAATTTCCGATAGCTCCATAATCCAGCGATTCGGCTTGAGGTAATTCCGATAACTCCATTTTTTCTAATTATTATTTAGTATTATGTTAGTTCTATAATGGATAAAGATCATATCTTATTCCACTTTACAAACTTTATAACTTTATGAACTTTCAAACTTTATAAACTTTCTGAACTTACATCAGTTTTTCTTTCAATTTATCATACACTTTCTGATATGTAGGCGTTTCTACACCATTCTTAGCTCCTAATTCGATTACGACTTTCGTCAATGTTTCTACTTCGGCATTTCTTCCTGCTTCGAAATCGCTGTGCATCGACGAGGTTGTTCCGAATGGAAGGCTCTCAATTCGCTTTATGGTACTTGCCACCACATCGAAACCGAATTCAACGTTTTCGGACTTTGCAACGTTCACTATTTCCGACATAAACGACATGGTCACTTTTCGACGTTCATCATCTGTGAGTAAATCGCGAAAGCCAACATTAAAATACGATGTAAGTGAAGCCGTTACCGAAATGAAAATAAATTTCTTCCAGATAATCGTTTTTATGTTTTTCTCCAGATAAGCTTCTATTCCGGCTTCTTTCATCAAATTGTCCATCCACAAAAGTTTATCCGGCGAACCATTTTCCGCACCAAAATACATATCGTGAACTCCACCTGAACTTTCCACCACACCCGGACTATTCAAACGGCCCACAATGTAAACGCAACCATCCCACACTTCGATACCCGGAAGCAGCAATCTGATTCGTTCACTTATATCTCCTCCATTTAATAACGGTAAAATAACAGTTTCGTTCTTCACACATGGACGAATTTGTTCAATCGTATGACTAAGATCGTAACTTTTAGTAGCTAAAATCACGTAATCCATCTTCCCGATACTAGCCGCATTGTCTGTGGCAAAAGCCGGTTTAGCAACTATAGTACCCGTTTCGGATACTACTGTCAAACCATTTTCCTGAATTGCCTTTAAATGTTTGCCACGCGCTAAAAAGCCTATTTCAATTTCCGGATCATTCTCATAACGTTTCGCCAACAATCCTCCATAATAACCTCCTACTCCACCTAAACCTACAATTAATATTTTCATTTTCAATCTTTTTCTTTATTTTCTATCAACATGAATTTTTAAAATCGAATCACAAAGTTAGGTTTTTATGATAACTTTTCCTATTTTCAGAATGCTAAAACTCCTAAAAAAAAACATCTGGAAGGTAAGTAAAATCTAAAGACATGAGAGATTATATAAATTTGATTTTTTAAGTTACTAAAGCCAAGAATTTATGTCTAATATTTACAAGAAATAATTCTTAAACTCCCAAAGGGAGTCAATGTGAATAACCACCGGTAAAACCGGTGGCCGAGAATCAAAAAAAACAGAGCCCTGAAGGAGTTCAATAACTATTATTTACATATTAAACCCCTTCAGGCTTTAGGTCTGCTTTCATCAACTTCCACGGGTGAAACCCGTGGTTATTCACATTATAGTCCTTCGGACTTTTACAAAAAAGGAGTTGAACTTATCTTGACTTTTTATAATGTCGCTCCTACAGAGCTTTTTATAGAGCTTTTTATTTAAAAAACATAATAACTACCATAATTTTTACTCCTAACGGAGCAAATATTTAGCTTCGTAGAAGTGTCATTATGGTAAAATATAAATTGGGAATACTATTTTAAGCTCCATTAGGAGCGAAATTATACTGTTTGTAAAAAGTCAAGACGACTTCGTTATCTCGTTTTGATAATTCTTATATCGAACTCACGTAATATTATGTCTATTATTTAAAATAAATTATTTTAACTGTTTCTTTCGGTTATTTAATTCATTCCCCCTCCCCCCCTTTTCAAAGGGGGATTGCGGAGCACAATTGACAAATCGTTTTAAATAGTCGACCCTTAAAAAGTCCATAAACATAAGATTATCAGTAAAATAAATCTTAAAAGTGTTGTGTATATCTGCAAGTTTTAGTATATTTGATGCATAAATCTTGCAAATATATTATGCTATCAAAGAAGAAAGATACTC
>QKGU01000163.1 GCA_003250325.1 Paludibacter sp. | reverse complement strand
ACTGCAAAACATTTGTCCCGCATTGACTCCTAAAGAACAACACATCTGTTCGCTTATACGTATCCGCCTGCAAACAAAGGAAATTGCAGTAAAACTAAATGCAAGTACTGAAACTATAAAATGGCATCGAAAACATATCCGAAAAAAACTGGACATTGAAGACAATGAATCTTTGACTGTTTTTTTGAGTAAAATTGCTGATAGAGCATAACTCAAACCGAGAGTTAGTGAACCAACATTATAATAATAAAAAATGAGAGTGTATAAAAACAAATCAAATTCAAAAAGTTCGTTTATAATTGCAACTTCTCTTTAAAAACAACTCCCAAAACAGCTATTATTTACTTGTAAAATAGCTCTGTTTTGGGAGTATTTATTACGAATAGTTCGAAACTGTAAGTTTTGTTGATTAAAAGAAACAGTTTTTAGATACCCTATTTTTTGTCATCAGATTTATTGATCCAAAACCGAGTCAATTGGAAAAATTGTGTTAGATAGAGAAAAATAATAATTTTGTCTCATAGAACTAAACCGATGTTTTCCAAGCGTTTTTTAAATTATTTTTTAACAATCATAAACGTATTTATCTTGTTGTTTTGAGTAATGCTTATAAAATAAACTCCAGCCATCAACTTGTCCACGTTAATCGTCAATATTTGTCCATTCTCGTGTTTCTTTATATATAATACCTGCCCGGTAATATCTGTTATACTGATTTGAACATCATGATTATTGCTTCCTAAATCAATATTCACACATTCGTTAGCCGGATTTGGATATATTTTAAATTCCTCACCAAACATATTATTTACAGAAGCAATATTTATTTCGTAACAAGCTGATATTACGGAGCAATTGTTGGAAGTAACTTGTACAGCATAATGTCCGCTCCTTGTAGCAATAAATGATTGTCCGTTAGCACCATCGATAGGCGTATTCCCATCATCACAATCAAGCCATTGGTAGTTTGGCTCCGGCAAATTTGCAGTCAATGTATTCCCTTCCTGTACTACCGAATTATCCAGAATTATTACACTCAGATTTGTGGTTATTATACTGTCGCAACCGTTAACAGTGTTCAAATAACTGATGTAAGTTATATCCGTAGTAATATTATTTTGTTCAGAACTATCAGGGAAAATATAGTCCGAACCGGCACAAACGCTTACTTGTTCCGTTGTATTATAAAAAGGATAAACCGTAATTTCTCCTACATCTGAATAGCCACGGTCGGAAATAAGTTTGGCCCGCAGGTTATACTTTCCGACAGCAACAGGAGTATAATCAACAGTATTAGATACCGGTGCAGATATGTCTGTCCAGTCTGTTGCACCATCGGATTGCACCTGCCAAATTTCCACGTTGCCTGAACTCTGTGTTAATTCTGCATGGAAAACCGCTCCCAAACAATCTGCATTATTATCTAATGTTATTGTTCCATTTTGGAATTGGTTGACAACAATGATCTTAACCACAGAATCCACACGGCACGAATTGGTCGTTTCTAATTTTATCTGATAATTTCCCGATTGAGTAAACTGCATTTTGGGATGTTGAGATTGTGTGTTTGTGTTATCAACAAAAATAACTCCAGTTGCAGGATAAACACTCCAGCTCCACGTTAATGCTCCAACAGAAGTGTCTGTAAATGAAATAGTATCACGTGAATAATATATCTGATTCTCATCATAACCGAACGAAGCCGGCTGAATTGTCGGGTGAAGTTGTAACACCAACGAATCAGTGCTTTGACCACATGAATTAGCTGTATGGATTACCAGATAACCGGGCGTAACATCATTCGTAATTTCCAAATCGAGTACGTTTTTATTCGGATGTAATACGACTCCTGAACCTTTATATTGCCAAACGTATTCTGTAGCTGTTGGGCGTCGTTCAACATAATAACGAATCGTTTGCGGAACATTACAAAATTCGGTTTCACCGTGAATTTCTCCACTCACATCGGGAATAGTCCTTACTAAAATATTAGCCACTTTTGTACGAACTCCATCAATTACGGCACAATACTCCCATTCTCCCAAAGCATTAGGCGTATCGGTATAAATGCTGTCAGTGTAGGCAATATCTGTCCATGCAGTTGAAACACCTCGTATTCGTTTTTGCCATTTACTGATGGTTTTACCTTTTGTTGCGTAGGCAATAAGTTCACCTGTGCTTTCACCCAAACAAAGTGTTTTATCCTGATCGGTGAAAAGCTTTCCCTCCAAACTTCCGTTGATAACTAAAGGATTTGGAGCACTTTCGTTTACGAGTGTATTCGCAAAACTGACATTGCTTCGGTCATACTCCTTAAATGCCGGTAATAATGCTGTTTTGAGATAAAACGCTATTCCTTTCTGACGGAAAGGCGTGACTCCTGCAAGGTAATACTTTATCCGCTGGTCAGAAACAGGAGTGATAATCTTTTGCCATCCTTCGGTAAATGTTCCTTCCATTTCAATATCCAGTATTTTTATATTGGTATTAGAAATTAATATTTCTCCCTGAATAGATGAAACTGCAGGGCGTCCTATTGGAACGGAATCGACCAAACAGCGCGTAAATGTTGTATCATTCACACCTTCAAGCGTATCCAAAGGAAAATACATCCTCATATCGTAAACCTGAATACCGCTGATGGTTTTTACAGCACCCACAGAATCCGTAACAGTCAAATCAGTTGTTCCGCCTTCGTTGGCAAGTAACCACCCGTTTTGACGTATTTTTGCCACACGTTCGTCGCTAACGTTCCACGTATAAGGTTCAATTCCGTTTGCAGCGGTAAACAACAGAGAATCTCCCGCAACCAAACTTCCGCTTGCAGGTGAAACATTCAAAACAGGACGTATTTTTGGTGTAAACGATCCATTTTCGGCAACGGCTGATATATCTTCATTAAAAATAACATCTGAAAAAGTAAGACTCGTTGTCGCGGTTGTAGTTGGCAACACTTTAAAGCGCAACCCGACAAGTTCATCGGAAGAAGCTCCCAATGCCTGCGCGGAAGCAAATGCCAGCGTTATTTTTCCGCTTTGGGTTTCCGTTGCCGAAACCGAACTGTTTTCAAGTAATGTTCCGCTTGTTTCCGTTCCGGTAAATTGCAGTACATCAGAACGATAAGTCAATGAAAATTGCCCTGAAACAACATTTATCGAACTAAAATCCGTTGTTTTCACGGGAATAACCACTTCCCAGCCCTGCCATTCCTGCAAATCGGAAGGGAAATACAGGCGAATTGCCGTAACATTGAAAGATCCGTCCGTGGTATCGCGCAAACCTGCCGCATCCACTACAAAAATCTTTGTACTTCCGTGTGCCACACCTGTAACTAATCCGTTTTCCGAAACAGTTACCACGCTGGTATTCATAACTCCCCAAGTGTAGGGCGCTGTTTTATTTCCACTTACGGAACATTGTACGGTTTCTCCAACAGCCAGAAGAGCTGTGTTGGGCGTAATGGTAATAACCGGTTTAGCAGTTATGCTTATACTCCCATTTTGATATGTTGCTGCCGGAGTACCTTCGTTCAACAAACATTCCGCCGTAACAAAACTCATTGTCACGTTACCATTTGCCAATGCTTCGAAAGTAAGTGTTATTAATGTTCCATTTCCTTGTATTTTATTTGTTGACGCTCCCGTTAATGTTACTTTGCCTGATTGCTGCGTATTGGCTACATTAGTAAAATCCTGCAATTTGGTATCGTACTGAATCGATTTTACATTTAAAAGAGTTGAGTTGTAGCTGAAAGCAAATTTATACGCAAGAACATCGTAAGACGACAAATCCAAATCTACAGACAGTTGTACGTTGATTGTTTCACCTACCGTGGTTTGCAAACCGGTCGGTAGCGAAAACACTGGATTTTGTGCGTACAGAACCGTACCCGTAAATATCAGGAAATATAGAATGATATATTTTATTTTTTTCATCTGTCTACTTTTAAGTTTTTGAATAAGTTTGTTTTTCAATTCCCCTAAGTTCCCTTTCTCAAAAGAGAACTTTGGCTGAGGATAATTTTTGAAAATTTCTCATTATTTGTAGTCCGCTTTCCCTCTTAGAACCTACCTGCCGAAGGAAAGAAGAGGAAAAGGTCTGACTTTATTTTTTCAAAAACTTGACTTTCTGTACATCGCCGTTATATTCTACCGAAATAAAATACAACCCATTGTTAAGACTACTCACATTTATTTTGTTATCTGCAAGTGATGTTGTTTGCACTATTTGTCCTGAAATATTATAAATGCTCACTTTAGTTCCGTTTTGTACTCCGGATAAATATATAATGTCCGTTGCCGGATTTGGGAAACAAGATAAATAATCATTTCCCTGTAGCGGATTAAATTCTGTGGGTGTTCGGAAAATAACCGTTCCGTTTATAGCCGAAACAGTTTTATCCGCTTCATTCACACGGAATAATTCCGACGAAATATTGGTTTGGAAATCAGTGTTTGCATTATCCGCAACACGGAAACGAGCAACGTTCCATGCATCACTTGTTTGTCCGTTAGTGGATGCCGCCGCAATGTATGCGTGTCCGGTTTCATTATCGATCCGGACAGCCTGCATAAAATTAGTGTTGGCAGCAGGCAATATTTCTATCGCTTGCAAAAGAGCTGGATTGTAAGTAAGCACAATATCCACACCTACTGAAGCAGGAATATCTTTTATTTCCAATGGGAGCAACAGGTCTGTTTCGTGTGTGATATTTCCCGAGCCTATTGTCAATGAAGGTGAAGCGTTTGCATATCGGGGAGCTTTTAAACCACCAGGCATATTTGAATTAATTCCCGCCACGTATTCTAAAATCAATGTAGCATCGTAAGCAGTTATATTGTTGTCGCCGCTGGCATCGGCAGCCAAAGTTTGCTGTGCATCAAGTGCTATTGAATTTACAGCCGCTTGAAGCACCAATGAAGCATCGTAAGCTTGAATAGTGCCGTTTGTACTTACATCGCCAATCAATGGTTGATTAAGACCATTTGTTTTATATGGCAAGTAATTTACACCCGCAGTTATTGCCTGCTGAGTTCCTGACGGAGCAGTAGCAACCACAGGACCTGCTGAATTTCCCCACCAGCAATTTGTTGCCTGAATGGTAAATGATTGATTAACGTTGTTCACAGCTCGTTGTGATTGGCCTACGAAATCACAATTCGTAATTACTGGATTGGAAGCTCCACTTGCCTGAACCGCATTTCTATTCGTATAAAAAGTTACCGAATCCAAAGAAGGACTTGCGCCTGTAGTTGTAATAGCTTCGTAAGCATTTTTTACAATGACATTTTTCAGTTGGCAATCGGCATCAATACTTGCATCGGCAAAACTAACTCCGTACCAGTGAGAACCTGTAGCGGCAGTTGCAGTGCTGTCGGCATTGGTATCGCCACCATAAAAATCGTCGCGGATAGATGTAAACACAATCACGCTATCAGGAGTTCCGATAGCTTTCATACAACGATTGACAGTCACTCCTTTTCCGTCAATGAATTTACATTTAACCCCCGGTTTAATGGTAAGTTCTGCGCTAATAGTATAATTTTCAAAAATATACGGTGCATTTGTCATTCCACCAAAAGCGCGTGGTATAAGTGTCGCGTTCTGATTTAATGTTTCAGCCAACACTTTAATTCCCTTATAAGTTGTACCGCTGAATGCATTTCCCGATAAAGAGGCAGGGAAGCAAAGCAGAGAAGTTTCAATAGGATAAGTAGTATTATTAAACACGCTATTTTCTATAACGGGAGCAGAACCAATTCCGGTCATTGCCACACCACGTCCGAGATTATCAAACAGTACGTTTCTCAACGTTGGCGAAGCTCCGGTAATATATACTCCGTAACCGTTGCTTTTCAAAATCAAATTTTCAAGTGTTCCTGCCGAACCGCTGTTAAAGTTAATAAAAGTGCGGTCGTATCTCCCATAATTTTGAGTAACTGTTCCATCTTGATTAAAATCAAGCGGAGAACCGTAACTGTCTTCACGCATATCGGTCATCAACACAGAAGCAGTTCCTGTTCCTTCAATATTCAATGTTCCTTTCACGTCAAAACAATTGTAGAGATAATTGTCTGTGTTTCTTTTAAAACTTGCTCCGGCAGGAACTGTAAATGTAGTTCCTGCTCCAACGGTAAGAGTACTTGTCAACCAATAGGTGATATTCGGATAACCTGCAAATGTATAAATAGGCAAAGTGCCTGATGTATTGAGAGTTTCGCCAATCAATTCTATACCCATAATACTTACGTTGGAAGCCGTGTTGTTTTCGTGAATAGTACAGGTTGAAAAAGCATTTTTACGTATTGGTACCTGCATATTGTTGAAAGCTGTTCTACGAATGGTAACATCAGACGTTCCTTCAATTGAGACACCCTTCTCAGAACAGTATTCAATTCGAGTATCTTCTATTGTGGCTGTTGAATTGACAAATTCCATTCCGCTTCTCGCATAAGCCATATCTACGTATTTTATGCTGTTGCTTCCGGTAGAATTGCTAAACAGAAATCCATAATAATAGCCCCAGTTGCTTGCCGAAGGCGAAGTAGCATTTCCGTTATTATTGGTATCTCCGCCTTTGGAATCGTCGTGTATAGAGGTAAAAGTAATATGTTCGCTACTCGTACCATTGAGGTGCAATGTTCCTTTTACTGTGTGAGGATATGAATTTCCACTTTTGAAAATCAATCCCTGGCTAACTTGCACTGTAGCACCTTCGGCAAATTCAATGTTTGGAACTAAATAAATGGCATTTGTATTATCGTTACTGCCGATTATTCCTGATGCTTTACCTAGCGTAACATCATAATCTATTTTAATGTCTTGCAAACAAATTCCCTGATTAGCATTATTTGTAAGTGTCACGTTGGAAAAATTTGGTTTTGCCGACCAAGTTTGCACAATTGGCATATTGTCGCTTGCTTCAATAGTAACATCGGTTGCCGAGCCTATTGCTTCCGGTCCGTAATATGCCAAACCGTGTCCGCAGGTAAAGAAAGTGGAATTTTGTACGTTTACCGCTGTACGGGAGAAAGTCAGTACTCCGGAACGGGAAGTATTTTGAAGATTTCCGGCATTCGTTAGCGGGTCAATTCCGGAAGTATACGTGTAACTGCCTCTTAAACCATCTCTTCCTCCATAACGAAAATCGGCATAATTAATTTGGCTGAGTGTATTATCGCAATCGTTATAATAACAAATTCCGCCCCAGCGATTTACCGCAGGAGCTGAGGCATTTCCGTCTCCTTCTAAATCGGCAGGAATTCCAAAATTATCATCGCGACGTTCGGTAAAGGTAATATGCTCCATTTCAGTTCCTACAATTTTTAATCCTCCGTGAACATATACAAATACGGCATCCATTGCTTTAATAACCACTCCGGGATCAATTTCTACATTTACACCATTCGGAATTATCCAGTTATCTAAAAGTAAATAGGTCAGATTTGTATTTCCAAAATCGTTAAGTTTACTCACTTTTCCTGTACTGCCTGTTTTTTGTCCCAACAAGCCCAAAGCACGGTATTTAATATTCTCTCCCCAAGCATTGTTATCTAAAACCGGATGTGAAGAAGCATTTAAAGCAATCGGCGTATATTTTATATTTTCAAATGAATTTGCACGAATAACGGGAGCAGCTGTACCATAGGTTTTTATTCCGTAATTACATTCGTAGAAAGTACAATTTTCTACGGTTGGAGAAATATCATATATTGAAACTACAGCATTTGAATATACGGCTTCACTTAAAAAACTTTCGCTGTGGGGCCAGTTTACATATCCGAAATTACAGTATTTTAATGATGAAGCGGCATTTGCATCCGAAAAGAGAGCTATTCCACCCCATTGTCCTAAGGTTGGTGAAGTGGCTACGCCATCGTTGTTACTGTCTGAAGGGTTTCCGTAATTATCATCGTATATTGAAGTGAAAATAATTGGATTATCAACGGTTCCTTCCGCAATAAGCTTTCCACCTCTTGCCCCAATTCTACCATTTGTATTGAAACCTTTAATTACCACACCTGGATCAATAGTGAGTGTTAATCCAGCAGGAATCCGAATCCAATCGTCATTTGCATACGCCATATTGGGCGCGTTATTGAAAGGAATAATTTTTAAATGTCCATTGGCACTCATTTCAGAATTACCTAAAAGTAGAATAGCTTGATATTGTGTGCCCGTAAAATCAATATCACTATTGGTAACATCCAATACACCATCGGCACGCATTGCAAAGGGATAATCTGTACCGTTCAAGGTACTGTTTTTCAGATTTACGGCACCACCGCTATTCACAAAAAGAGCGCGTTGTGATTTTTCCAAAATACAATTTTTTATTGTAACACCTGCTCCGTTATTCACTTCCACGCTTCCACGCCCTGTTCCACCGTAATAATGTCCTCCATATCTTAATTGACAATACTCCAAATGGTTAGATGTAGAGTCACCACTGTTAAAGCGGATATGACGCCAAACATTCGCCGTAGGCACTGTTGCATCTTGTACCCAACCACCATCAAAATTATCTCTTGCAGAAGTAAAAACAATCGGTTCGCTCGCTGTTCCTATTGCTTGCAAAGAACCATTATCAACATAAATACCGGCATCGCCACTAACAGCAAATTTCACGATATTGCCGGCGGCGATAGTCAGAACAGCACCATTAGATACAAACCAATTCAATGTATAATATGGTATCGGCATTTTTGGCAAAGTCATATTTGTGTTAAATGTGATATTGTCGGTATAAACTCTTTGATTCGTGTTGTTTGTAAATATCATATCACTTAAATTCAGTACACAAACACCTCTGATACGCAAAGCCTCTGTAGCATACTGCACATTTACGTTCGAGAGGTTGGCTGTTGAGCCTGCGTCAAAATAAAGAGCTCCCCAAGCGCCCGCAGTAGTTGAAACATTGGATGTAAATGTTACATTAGTGGCATTGAGCGCACCTTTTATAACCAGATTTGTTCCTGAGGCAAAGCGAACTTCCACGCCGCTTTCTATATTAAGTGTAATACCTGCATTGACCGTAACCGAACCGGTTACCACATAAGGAGCATTTGCCAACGTCCAGTTCGTATTGGCAGCAATGACACCGGACACATTGGTAGCGCCCGTGCATAAACAAATGGATAAACCTAAAAGAAGGATAATTGATTTTTTCATATTCAGTTGTTGTTTTTAATTTTTTTTGAACTACTATAGATAGAATAAAATTTCACCCGAATTTCAAATCGGGGCTAAAGATTAGTTTTGATAGGATAAAACAGCAAAATCATAAAAATTTTGTCTGTTTCGCTTTAAAAGAATATAATATTGTTATACGTCTGTTAACAAATATTTATCTAATTATATTACAAAACTAAAATTTAGCTTTTATTTCAAGTATTCAAAAGATAAAAAAACTACAACGCAAAAAGTAAAAAATGTATTCAAATTTCACTTATAATCGTTTTCTTCAAGCTATTGGTCGAATCATTAGGACATTTCCTGTCAAAAAGAAATAAATTCTATTTCTCTTTCATTTATATATGTCGTCTCATTTTTTCTTTTCTAAAATTAAACTCCGAGGGAATAATTATCGTAAAAGATGGTAATTGTTGAATGATTTACAGAGATCTATATAGAATCATTTCCACGAAAAAAAAACCGTACTAAGGTGAACCTTAGTACGGTTAAAATGTATTTTTGTCAAATAAAACTGTAACGTTTATTTAGAAATAGTCATAAAAGAATCATTTTAATTCAACTCTTTCACGATATCAAGAGTATCCGAAGCAATCATAAATTCTTCATCAGTAGGTATTACAACCACTTTTACTGTTGATTCAGGTAAGCTTAAAAGGGTTTCCTTACCGCGAGTTACCCTGTTCAACTCATTGTCGATTTTCACTCCCATAAAACTCAAACTGTCGCATACTTTCTCACGTGTACTGGTTTGATTTTCGCCAACTCCACCGGTAAATACAAGTACATCAAAACCTTCCAAAGCAGCTGCATAAGAGCCAATATATTTTTTAATACGATATTCGTACATGTCCATAGCAAGCTTGGCACGTTCGTTTCCTGCTTCTATAGCATTCTCAATATCACGCATGTCCGAAGAAATTCCGGAAACTCCTAACACCCCACTGTGTTTATTAAACAAAGTGGAAACCGAAGCCGAACCGATCATTTCTTTTTCCATTAGGAAAGTAACCACACCTAAATCCACATCACCCGAACGGGTTCCCATCATCAAGCCTTCAACAGGAGTAAAGCCCATAGAAGTATCCACTGATTTTCCGTTTTTCACAGCACAAACTGAACCTCCGTTTCCGATATGAGCAGTAACAACTTTTGAGTTGTTGTAATCCAACCCTAAGAATTCGCACGCACGGCGAGAAACATAGCGGTGGCTTGTTCCGTGGAATCCATAACGACGAATTCCGTATTTTGTGTACAGCGAATAAGGAATTCCGTACATATAAGCATATTCAGGCATTGTTTGGTGGAAAGCAGTATCGAATACCGCCACCTGAGGAACAGAAGGCAATAACTCATTGATTGCATAAATACCGGCCAAATTTGGTGGATTGTGGAGAGGAGCTATATCGATACACTCAACAATTTTTTGAATCACTTCATCGTTAATCAAAACGCTCGAATTGAATTTTTCTCCACCATGTACCACACGATGTCCAACAGCATTTATTTCTTCTAATGATTCGATACAACCGTGTTTCTGGCTTGTAAGAACACCTAAAATATATTCAATCCCGATTTGATGCTCCAAAATTTCACCTTTCAGAATCACCTTTTGTCCATCCTTACGCACATGTTTCAGGAAAGAGCCTTTCATTCCGATTTTCTCAACACCGCCGGCTCCCAACTCCTCATTGGTTGCCATATCCAGTAATTTGTATTTTATTGACGAACTTCCGCAGTTCAATACTAATATTTTCATGTCTAAGTTCCTCCTTATTTTATGATATTACCAAAATCATCGTATGTATAAAATCCTTTATTAGTGCTTATACCGAAATGTTTTGCACGGAAAAGGCGAAGTAAAATCGGCGATGGTTTGTATTTTAAACTACCGTATTCGTCCCAAAGATTTTCGAGCAAACGCACGATCTTCTCAATTCCCATTTGGTCGGCAGTACGGAAAACTCCCTGACGATGACCAAAACCAACGGTTAAAACACGATCGATATTTTCAACACTTGAAATACCTTCCATCAATATTCCGCATGCTTCGTTCAATTGAATCAGGAACAAACGAATGCTTACCAGGCCCGATGATTCCATTACAGGAATATAATCATGCTTGATGAGTTTTGCAAATTTGCAAACTTTATCATAAGTTTCGTCGGAGGTATTTAATCCCGGAACAATTTCTATAATCTGTGAATCAGGGACGTTAGAAAGAAAATGCAAACCGATACAACGTTCGGTGTGTTCAAGTTCAGAGGCAAGATCGGTAACAATTACTGTTGAAACGTTTGATGCAATAATTGCATTGGGAGAAAGAACTCTTTCCAACTCTTTAAAAACATCTTTACGTTGAGTCACACGTCTTTCACCGGTTTGATCGTGGTAGCGAATTGCTTCGATTACAAAATCACATCCACTGAAATCATCGTAATTAGATGTTCCGGTAACACGGGCCATAATTGCTTTTTTCTCGTTTTCCGTCAAACCCCAGTTTGAGATTTTTTTGTCCAGCTTTTCTTCAATTCTGCTGTACGCGTTCGCAATGCTTTCTTCGTTGGGTTCAAGGAAAACAACTTCCATTCCGTTAAGAGCTGCCGTTGTAGCAATTACGCTTCCTTCCTTACCGCAACCAACCACGCCAATACGGGAAAACAATGTCCGTTTTCTGTTGCGCTTGCTTAATCCGTAGCGTTCTATCGCTTCAAAAATTTCGTCTGCCATAATATTTTAATGCATAATTTATAATTTACAAAGCATAATTCTTTCCAAAAATGCATCATTCAATTATGAATTCTGCATTATGAATTTTGAATTAATTTTTCATTGCCTGATTGGCTGTGATAGTAATCATTCGTACAATATCATCTACTGAGCAACCGCGTGAAAGATCGTTGATTGGTGCAGCCATACCTTGTAAAATAGGGCCAACAGCTTGTGCTCCCGAGAATCTCTCCACCATTTTATATCCTATATTTCCAGCTTGTAAATCCGGGAATACGAGTACATTAGCATGTCCTGCAATTTTGCTTCCCGGTGCTTTGCTTTGTCCAATGGCAGGAACCAATGCAGCATCAGCTTGTAATTCGCCTTCGATTTGTAATTCAGGGGCCATTTCTTTTGCTATTCTGGTCGCTTCGGTTACTTTGTCCACCAATTCGTGTTTTGCACTTCCTTTAGTCGAGAAGCTCAACATAGCTATGCGAGGTTCAAATCCACCAATTACACTAGCTGTACTGGCTGTACTCACGGCAATTTGCGCCAATTCATTTGCTGTTGGATTTGGATTCACTGCGCAGTCTGCAAAAACCAACAAACCGTTTTCACCGTATTGAGGCGTTGGCGTAAACATCAATAATGCACCTGATACCACACTAATTCCAGGTAATGTTTTTACAATCTGGAAAGCCGGACGCAATACATTTCCGGTTGTATTTTGTGCGCCTGCCAATTCACCATCAGCATCACCGTTTTTAATCATCAAACAACCCAGATACAATGGATCTTTCGCCAGTTTTGCAGCATCTTCAGGAGTCATCCCTTTGCTTTTGCGAAGTTCGTAAAGAAGGTTTGCATACACTCCCATTTTCTCATTTGTTTCCGGGTCAACAATTGTTGCATCACCAATATTTGTCAATGAGTTCTCGGCAGCCAATTGCTTAATTTCCGATTCATTTCCAATGAGAATCAGCTTTGCAGCTTTCTCTTTCAAAATAATATCCGCTGCTTTCAATGTGCGGATTTCAGTACCTTCCGGCAAAACTATACGTTGTAAATTTGCCTTGGCACGAGCCATAATTT
>QKGU01000333.1 GCA_003250325.1 Paludibacter sp. | reverse complement strand
GCAATTTTATTTACTTCTTTGTTTACCAACCTGCGAATGGCATCCGTAATTTCAAATTCAAGATTCTCTATTGAAATGTTCAGGTTTTCTTCACCCGAATTGCCACGGATGTTTTTCAGTAGATTAACAGGAATTGTCTTGTTTCCATAAGTAATTTCAATCCAGGGAAAAATGATTTTCTGTATGGATTTTCCTTCTTTGTCGCGCTCGTAAACTTCGGTGGCGGTTAATCCTTTTGCTTCAAGCTCGGCATACTTCTGTTGTCGCTGTTCGGTGTTGTCGGCTATCGATGGGTTGATGTATCGGATGTTAATCGGTTTTTCTGAATAAGCGGAAAGCTCTTCGAGTAAGTCAGCAGTCGATTTTTTGAGATGCAGAAAGCCCGGATTCAAATCGCCATCAAGATATACCGTCACATCAAGCGGGCTTTCGATTCCGTTCATCAATTTTTTCGTTTGCTCTGAAATGCTGTACCTTTTGTCCGAAGTCAGATCAACGCGAAAAAAAAAGAAAAATGTTATGCTGACCAGTGCCAGTAAACAAATGAAAAGGATTATTTCACGATAATTTTTAAATTTCATAATCCGTTGTAAATATATAAATTATGATATGAGAAGTTCTTTTAATTCAGTCAGGTATATTTGCGGCTCTGATTTTGAAATAGTTATTGTCAGATTTCAGTAAACGATAGAACCCACAATTTCCCCAGGAAGCTGGTTTGTCAATTAATTCAGTGTCCTCGTTCGTGTCGTTATTAATAAATCCTGATATTTTATTTTGCCAGTTGATTATTCTTGCCATGCTCCTGTCAGCATTAAACAAATCGTTTTCAACATTGCACAGTTCTTTAATATATTGAATGTAAAGTGCCTTATATTCCGGAATTGAAATTATCTTTTTTACCAAAGGCTGTGAATCATTTCCCCAGTTTAAAACATCTTGTGTGCCCGAATTCGCCATTATTAGCGAAGTTCCCAGTGTATTGTCATAATCATAAGGAATAAAATAAAATTTTCCCGCCGAATCAAAATAGAAGTAATAATTATTTTTATTTGCCCAGTAGTCGTCCCACATTCCACACATCACGTTAACAGCATAAGTTTTTAGAAATAAATCCACATCCATTTTTTCTGAAATCCATGATTTGAATTCATTACCGGTTTTATTGTTGAGATTGTTGATAAAATCCACAAGCTGCGTTTTTGCATTTTCAAGTTGCAATTCATTCGTTTTTAGATCGTAAACGGGTGTGATTGTTTCTTCCTGAGTGACATATTCAAGTCCCATTCTTGATTTATCCGAGTTTTTCAGATCAGCGCCCCAGCTTGCTTTCCAAAGATTTCCTTTCGTGTCGGCAAATTTAGTTTTTCTGTTTTTCAGATATTCTTCATCTACAGGTTCCAGTATTTCGTAGACACCGTAATAAGCAGTTCTCGAATCTTCTTTTATTTTGATGTTTAACCTGCAATAACTGGATTGCGGGGCGGTCCAAACACCAAATCGTTCGAATAAATCGTAGCAATATATTTCGCGCACATACATCGCATCGTCTTTGAACCATTTCAAGTTAATTTTTTTTGCTCCGGCAAATCGTTGTGTTGTATTAAACTTTTTGAAGTTAACGGAAAAACTGGCATGATGCCAATTTGGGTTAACAGCGTTGTGGCTTTCTCCTTTTGATCCTTCGGGTCTCTGTCGACTGGTATTACCCCGTATATGAATGCCGATATCCGAAAGCGTATAGAATTCAGCTCCTTTTGTAAAATTGAAATCGCTTTTTACATATTCTTCATTGTTTGGGTTTTTGTCGAAGTCTGATAAAAGTTTGTTCCATTGTTCAGTCGAAACTTCTATCGTTATTTCAGGAATAGTTTCAATGTCGTATATATAATCAATCCCGGAAATATCTGAACCGTTGTTAATGTCTTGGTCGTCAGGGGTAATCAATATATTACAAGATGCGAATAAAACAACGAACAGAAATAGGTAAATGTATTTCATGGCAATACAATGAGGATTGAACAATGCAAAGATAATCATTTTAGGTTGATTGTAATTTAATGTTTTTCATTAAATTCGAATATGGAAATATTTCATTCCGGAGATTTGTTTCACATATTAAATATATTTATTTTATTGATGAAAAATGTCTGTTGAGTGGGTGGATTTATTTTATTATCTTTGCCGAAACGTTGAAAAAACGGGGCGAAAATTATGATTGTTTTAACTGTCAGCATATTGTGAGAATGGCTATAGTTATAACCGAGGATGGCTTTTGAAAACGGTTGGCTAAAATATTTTGAAGGCATTAAAAAACGTAGCTGCCGGAAGATTGAAAACCTGATTTTTTCACAAAGCCTCAAAAAAAAATGTTTTAGGGCATATTAAAATTGCATACAATTGCCTGAAAAATAATTGATAAAAGCTAAAAAATATTCAATTTTCATAAAGTTTCAATTAATAAAACAATTCCTATAATATGGGTAAAGTTATATCGTTAGCTAATCAAAAAGGTGGGGTAGGAAAAACCACGACAGCTATTAATTTAGCGGCTTCGTTAGCTACTTTGGGCAAAAAGGTGCTTTTGATCGACGCAGATCCTCAGGCCAATGCTTCTTCTGGACTTGGCATTGACATTCGCTCGCTCGAATTTACCATTTATGAATGTCTGATCGATAAAGTTCCACCGAAACAGGCGATTCATCCTACCGAAGTAGAGAACTTGTTTGTTTTGCCTTCGCATATCGATTTGGTTGGAGCCGAAATTGAAATGTTGAATATGGAGAACCGGGAGCGTGTGATGCAGGAAATTATCAAACCGCTGAAGGATGATTACGATTATTTGTTGATCGATTGTTCTCCGTCGTTAGGTTTGATAACAGTGAACGCTTTGACAGCTTCCGATTCAGTGATTATTCCGGTACAATGTGAATATTTTGCATTGGAAGGAATTAGTAAGTTGTTGAATACGATTAAGATTATCAAGAGCAAGTTGAATCCTGCTCTCGAAATAGAAGGTTTCCTTTTGACCATGTACGACAACCGTTTGCGTTTAGCAAATCAGGTGTATGCTGAAGTGAAAAAGCACTTTCAGGGAATGGTGTTCGAGGCGGTTATTACCCGTAATGTAAGACTTAGTGAAGCGCCAAGTCATGGGAAGCCGGTTTTGTTGTACGACGCAGAATCGAAAGGATCGTCGAATTATATGGACCTGGCAAAGGAACTTATTGCCAAATAGTCCGAAAAAATATTTTGTTCAATAGTAGTTTATAGAAGTTACGTATATCGGGAAAAGCAGTATGGCAAAAAACACAGGATTAGGTTTAGGCAGAGGTTTGGGAGCATTAATTGATACCGAAACCATTAGCACAAGCGGTTCTTCGTCAATCAGCGAAGTGGAAATAAGTTTGATTTTTGCAAATCCACATCAACCGAGAACTCATTTTGACGAAGACGCATTAACTGAATTGGCGGCTTCCATT
>QKGU01000412.1 GCA_003250325.1 Paludibacter sp. | reverse complement strand
GGTGTTAGACCAGCTACCGAATACCTTTTTATCGTTTTTGTTACTCCGGTTGGTCCATACTTTAAAGGTGGATTCCAAACAACTCCTTTTGTAATTATGCGCGAATACGACCGCTCAGCTCCACTTGGAATGGGTAAGTATAAAGTTGGAGGTAACTATGCGGCTAGTTTGGTTGCCGGACAACGTGCTCATGAAATGGGTTATTCCAATATTTTCTATCTTGATGCAAGAGAAAAAAAATACATTGATGAATGTGGTGCCGCGAATTTTTTTGGAATAAAAGATAATACGTATGTGACTCCAAAATCAACGTCTATATTACCTTCCATTACCAATAAAAGTTTAATGGTGCTGGCCGAAGAAATGGGAATGAAAGTGGAACGTCGTGCTGTTCCTGTTGAAGAGTTGGCAACTTTCGAAGAAGCGGGTGCTTGCGGAACCGCTGCGGTTATCAGTCCTATTGAACGTATTGACGATTATGATGAAAAGAAATCGTATGTATTCTCGAAAGATGGAAGGCCAGGTGCGGTATGCGAAAAATTATATCATAAACTTCGCGCGATTCAATACGGCGATGAACCTGATGTACACGGTTGGGTGACTGTGGTAGAATAAGTCAGTTTAAAAACTTATATCAAAATCGCAAAAGCTCAAGGTGAAATCAGATTAAAAACTTTGTGTTTTTGCGATTTTCTGTAAATGCAACTTTGTAATATGATTCTTAAAACAGAAGTTTTCCCGATAGGGCAGGTTACAAAACCACATGGTGTAAGTGGTGAGATGGCTTTCTCGTTTACGTCCGATATATTCGATCGGGAGGAAGTCCCTTATTTTATATTTGAGATGGAGGGAATCTTGGTTCCTTTCTTTCTCGACGAATACCGCTTTAAAGGAAATACAACAGGATTGTTGAAACTGGATGGAGTGACGACTGAAGAGCAGGCTCGAACTTTTGTTGGCCTGACTATTTATTTACCTAAAAAGTTTCTGGAAAAAGTGGAAGATGCCGAAATCGAACTGGATTATTTTGTTGGATTCGATTTAGTGGATCAAAAGAAAGGAGCGATCGGGAAAATATCTGAAGTAGACCAAACGACTGAAAATGTATTGTTTGTAATCCCGACAGAAGACGATGAACTGCTGATTCCGGCAGGCGAGGAATATATAGAGGATATAGACCACGAAAAGAAGATAATCTATGTGGATCTTCCTGAAGGATTACTAGATTTATAAAAAAGATTCTTACTCTAAAATACGTGTCAACCTGCTTTTTAATTATTAAAAGCAGGTTGATTTGTTTTTGTTTATATTTGCAATGGAATGAATGCAACGTTTAATGAATAAATCTCATCTTGTAGAGTAGAATATGGAGCTGAAGACGCGTACAACTGATGAACAACAGCTGATAGCCGGATGCAGGGACGGGAAGCCATGGGCTCAAAAAGCCATTTATGAGCTGTACGCACCAGCCATGTTGTCCGTGTGTGTCAGATACGTGAGCGATATGGAAACAGCTAAAGATTTGTTGCAGGATGGATTCATTAAGCTGTTTACAAAAATAGATTCATATTCAGGAATGGGAGCTTTTGCGGGATGGGTGCGACGAATTTTTGTAACCACTACGTTAGAATATTTAAGGCAAACAAACGCATTAAAGTTAAGTTCCAGTATTGACGATTTCGAGTACTTTATTGAGGATACAGAAGCGTCTGTGTTGGATAAAATTTCGGCTGATGATGTGATGGTGTGCATTTCGAAACTTTCGGAAGGTTATCGTACCGTATTCAACTTATATGCAATAGAAGGTTATTCTCACGCGGAAATAGCAGGAATGCTCAATATAAATGAAGTGACTTCGAGGTCACAGTTTATGAGAGCAAGAAAAATTCTTCAGAAAAGTATTCAGGATTTATTGAAATAAGAAAATGAAAGATAACAATAAACATATTGAACCGCAGGATCCGTTTAGCGAACTGATAAAACAGAAGCTGGAAGGACACCAGATGCCGGTCGATGCTGATGTTTGGAAGCAACTGGAAGATAAACTTCACAAAAAGCGTCGCAAACCGATATTATGGTGGTTTGTGACAGGCTCTGCTGCCATGCTTGCTTTGTTGCTTAGCATTCAGCCGTTGGTCGATGAAAAAACGAATCAATTATCCTTCGAGCAAATTGAGAAAGAAAATATTCCAGACAACAAGTTGTCAGAGCCAAAAGATAAGATTGAACGAAAAAATGAGAAACCAACAACAGTTGAATATGCGAAGGTTCAGGAGGAACAGGATTTGTCAATAAAGCAGGAAAAACAGGTTAAGACATCTAGTCTAAATAAGAAACTTGAGAATAATTTGAGTGAAGAAAGACAGACTGAAGAAAATAAAACAGATAATTCAATTGTTTCGAGAAAGACAGATGTAAACACGACTAATTCTGAGAAGACAAACAGTAATGAGGCTCGAAAATCAACAATTGTTGAAGCTTCGCCGGATTCAATAAGCATTTCTAAAAAGAATATCAAAAAGTTGGATGAATTGCCAGCTGTGGACTCAAAAGATTATTCCGAGCCTAAACCCAAGAAAAAACGTGATTGGCTTCTAGCTGCGGCTTTCGGGTCGGGTGGAAGTTCTTCTGTAGCCAGTCCGAATGATATGTTCCTTGCTGAGATTGGGGACAGAAATCTGGTGAAAGCGGCAACAACTTATACCCGAATTCTGACTGCCGACGATTTTTCGTATAAAAGTTTTTCGGCTCCACTTTCGTTTGGATTAACCGTAAGAAAAGAAATAACAAATCATTTGGATGTCGAAACGGGATTGGTTTATACTTATTTGTCCACTTCTTTTGAAGAAAACGGAATCTCACATTACGATGCCAGTTTGTCGTTGCATTATTTGGGAATTCCTGTGAATCTTATTGTGCCGGTTTGGAAAGATAAGAAATGGGAAGTGTATTTTTCGGGTGGTGGAATGGTAGAGAAAGGACTACGATCGATATACATTCAGAATGAATATATTGGTAGCCAGATTATCACTACGGATGCACGGACAAAGATTGATGGATTCCAATGGTCGGCAAATGCTACGTTAGGTGGAATGTACAATTTGTATCGAAACATAGGAATTTATTTTGAACCGAAGTTTTCGTATTATTTTGATAATGATCAACCGATTAGTGCACGAACCGATCAGCCGGTGGTATTTGGATTAACCGCCGGTGTTCGGTTTAAATTATAGAAATAGTTATGCTGAAAATAAAGAAGTTAATTTTATTTTACATTCTATCAATTTTCCTTTCATCTTGTGTGGAGGATAATAACAGTTTGATCAAAGAAATTAATTATGGAACTTCGTTTGGAGAATGTGTGGGGTATTGTAAACATGATTTGACAATGACTCATAAAACTTCGACTTATCGCTGCTCGGGGTGGACCGAAGATGTAACTCCGGTTACTAAGACGGAAGGAACTAATTCTCAGACTTGGGACTCGATAAATAGTGGTTTTAATCTTGACACATTTCTCGATTTGCCTGAGGTGGTTGGTTGTCCTGATTGTGCTGAT
>QKGU01000103.1 GCA_003250325.1 Paludibacter sp. | reverse complement strand
ACCCAATCTGATAGATGCCCCCGAAGTAAGCGTAAATGTTTCCGGCACTGTTTCTAAAGTGTGGTTTGCCTCACCCGATGTTAATCGCGGAGTAGCTCAGAATCTACAGTTTGTTCAAACAGGAAACAATGTGACGGTAACGCTTCCATCATTGAAATATTGGGATATGATAGTTGTCGAATACTAAATACAGTTGGAAATAACTTAATGAAAAGGTATAAATCTATATTGGGCTTTCTATTTGTACTTCTCCCGGCAATTTTATTTGCCGGGGAGTGTACTTCATACAGCTTAAAAGGTAATGAAGTTCAGTTTAACTGTTCTGATAATTCTAAATTATCACTTAAAATATGTAGCGAGTCGGTAATAAAAGTATGGTACGATCCGAAAGGTGTTTTAGAGCAAAACAAACCATCCTTTGCTGTAATCAATGATTCATTAGGAATTAGTACTAAAATTGAAGTAAGCGATCAATCTGCTTGCTATGAGCTATATACAAGCAAACTGCGCATTAGGGTTAATAAAAGTCCGATGCAATTACAGATATTTGATAAATGGCAAAAACTGGTTTTTAGTGACTATAAAGATAACGGGCATCTATCAGATGCCGACAAAAAGAGAAAAAAAGCATATAAGATATTGCGCAAAGATGAACTTTTTTTCGGTCTGGGAGAAAAAACAGGGTCATTGAACCGTCGTGGTCGTGAGTATAAAATGTGGAACAGTGACAAGCCATGTTACAGTACCTCAGAGGATCCGCTATATAAAAGCATTCCCTTTTTTATGAGTAATTATCAATACGGAATATTTTTGGATAACACCTACAAAACAGAGTTTAAGTTTGGAACAGAGTCGGATGATTATTATTCATTTGAAGCTCCTGATGGTGAGTTTATATATTATTTTATTTTCGGCAAGGATTATAAAGAAATATTAAGTCAATATATTACGCTGACAGGCAAACCCATAATGCCTCCAAATTGGGCATTCGGATTTTCGCAAAGCCGTGGGCTTTACACTAGTGAAAAGCAGGCAATTGAAATTGCTTCAGAATTTAGAAAAAGACAAATTCCTTGTGATGTGATTTATCAGGATATTGGTTGGACACAACATTTGCAAAATTTTGAGTGGAGACAAGGAAATTATCATAATCCTCGTGAAATGGTATCCAAACTCAAAGACAAAGGATTTAAGATGATTTTGTCGCAGGATCCTGTTATTTCAAAGGCAAATAATAATCAATGGACGGAAGCGGACAGTCTGGGTTTTCTGGTAAAGGATTTTCGCAGCGGAAAATCATATGATATGCCCTGGCCTTGGGGAGGAAATTGCGGAGTGGTAGATTTTACTAATCCTGAAGTTGCAAACTGGTGGGGCAAATACCAACAAAAGCCATTGGATGATGGAGTAAAAGGTTTTTGGACTGATATGGGTGAACCGGCATGGAGTAATGAAGAAGATGTTGACAGATTAAACATGAAACATCATGCAGGAATGCACGATGAAATACATAACGTATTTGGATTAACATGGGATAAAGTTGTGAAAGAACAATTTGAAAAACGAAATCCGGATAAGCGCATATTTCAAATGACACGTGCAGCTTATGCAGGATTACAACGCTACACATTTGGTTGGACTGGTGATAGCGGAAATGGAAATGACGTTCTTGAAGGTTGGGGACAACTGGCGAATCAGATTCAAATTGGTATTTCGGCCGGGTTGGGTGGAATTCCTTTCTGGACTACCGACATATCGGGTTACTGCGGAGATATAACCAATTATCCTGCCATGGCGGAGTTATATACCCGTTGGATGCAATTTGGAGTGTTTAACCCTTTGAGCCGTGCACACCATGAGGGTGACAATGCAGTAGAACCCTGGAAGTTTGGCGAAACTGCCGAAACTAACTGCAAAGCAGCAATTGAGCTTAAATACCAATTGTTCCCTTTTATTTACAGCTATGCACGGGAGGCTCATGATACTGGGTTACCAATAAATAGAGGGCTTTTTATGGAATTTCCGAATGATACAGAAGCAATCCAAACTGAAAACCAGTTTATGTTTGGTAAAGAACTATTAATTGCTCCCGTAGTAAAAAAGGGGGAGCGAGTTAAGAAAGTTTATTTGCCCGAAGGCGAATGGATTGATTTTAACAACAAACAGACTAAATACTCAGGTGGGCAAAGTATTATGTTTAACTCGCCATTGAATATTATTCCAATGTTTGTAAAAAAAGGCTCAATAATACCTATGATGCCTGTTATGCAATACATTCATGAACAAAATGAATATCCGCTTTATGTTCACATTTTCCCTGATAATATAGGCGAAACAGCAAGTTTTGATTTGTACGAAGATAATGGCGAAGATTTAGGATACCTAAAAGACGTATTCTCTCGAACACTTTTTCAATGTACTACAACAATATCAAACGGATACAAAATTGTGATTACAGCCAACGATAAGGGTTTTAAACAGGCAGATAAACGTGATATGGTATTGATATTAAACGGGATAGAGAGAAAGCCTCAAGTAATTAAGTCAAACGGGAAGAAAATTAAATTTGTTAAACAAAACAAGTTCAGTTCAGACCAAGAAGCTATAAACTGGACGTGGATTAAAAACACCAAAGAATGTAGAATTAAAATTGCTGATTCAAGAATAAACTATTCCATAATAATTAATTAGCAAGAATAAATTTTTCAACAACAACCCATTACAAAATGTATAATTAAATTATTTACTAACTCTTAAAAATTATTATTATGAAAACTAATTTACTTAAAATGGCAGTCATTATAATGACTCTTGTTATGACAACTTCACTTTCTGCAAGTCGGAAATTGTGTTTAATTGGCGATGCAACACGTTCTGGTTGGAGTTCAGGGGATGCTTCACCCATGATTCAAGATGCAACAAATCCTGCAGTATTTCATTACGATGCATGGTTAAATGCCGGAAACTTTAAATTTATTCTCGAAAATAACGATGGGTCATATTTACCTACCTGGAACAAAATTGATGACACACATATTGTTAAACGGACATCAAACAGTGATCCTGATGATCAATTTAATATTACTACAGAAGGTAATTATTCAGTCACAGTTGATACACTTAACCTAACCATTTCTATTACACCCATGGATGAAACTGAAAAGATTGAATTCAATACTGTATTTATGGTAGGAGACGCTACGCCAAACGGTTGGACAATTACCGATGCAACACAATTGTTCAAAAGTACTACCAATCCTTTCGAATTTACTTATACCGGTGCTCTTACAGTCGGAGAATTTAAATTTCCCGTAAACCGCAATTCCGGTTGGAGTCAGGATTTTTTTGTAAAGGAATCTGATACACAAATGCAGTTAGTAACTGGTGGAGATGTAAAATGGAATATTACAGAAGCCGGTAATTATGATATTGATATTAATCTGCAAACCCTAAGCATTACTATTGAAAAGCAAACAACAACTTTGTCGCCAAATTTCAATACGAGTAAAATTGCTCTGAAGAACAACTTGGTTAGCGATATACTCCGTTTTACAAGTAAA
>QKGU01000167.1 GCA_003250325.1 Paludibacter sp. | reverse complement strand
AGCCTGGCAGGCCTGCTCCAGATAGGACTTTCTGCTCATACTAATTTTGTTTAAAATTTGTGAGCTGCAAAATCAATACATCCACCAACTATTCCTATTTTAGTTGAGAAATAAGCTCCCGCAAAGCGGGTTTAGTTCAACACTAGTCCAAGATAAGCCAAACTAACATTAAAAGCTCCTTCCAAACCAAAAATTTCATGATCCCACTGTTCAAATTTGAGAAAGTAATAAGTGGCTATGATTGCTCCAAAGATAATTGATACGGCATAACCAGTTTTTCTTCCCAAAAGAAAAAAAGCAACTGGTGGAAGTGTCACCATCCAATAGAAAATATGATTGTTTGGAGAAAGCTGAAAAATCACCAGCAAAATAGTAATTGCCAAAATGGAAACGGTTGCTTTTGCTAAAAATCTGACATCATCTGTTTTATGGAAATAATAAAGGAAGGAAAAAGAAGCTACAAACGCGATGCAATTTATTAATGAGGCCTGATATAAATGGAAAACAACAATGTCGAGAATGGTAAATAATATAAAGAAAAGGATCATTACTGAAAGAATAGAATTAATCAGAAAAGTCTTTCTGAAATCCGGATGTTCTTTTGAAATCCTATTTTGGTTACTTAGAAATCTGTATATAATATTTACTTCCACCACCCCGCCCCTTTCTATTATATTAATCACAATCTGAATAAAAGATGATTAAATATATTTAATTATTTCCATTAATTGATATTTTAAATAAAATATTCTAATTGTCTATTCTGTAACTGTTTTATAGGAGTAAAAAAGGAAAATATGCTTTCCCTTCGACCTTTATTTTTAACCAAAATCTTACCCCTTCACTTGTTTTTTAAGGAATCATTACAATGCAATAATCCAAGTATAGGACAAGAAGGGTGTTAACTTCCACCAACCCTTAAATCATAAAATGAACGGGTTATATAAATGTTCAATCTGGATCAACAGAGAGACTGTTTGGTCTAATTATTACAGTTAATAAAAAATCATAAAATTAGCAACAGAAATTGGCATGAAGCGGAATTGGCATAATGCAATGAGGTTTAAAAGATAGATCTGTCATGAAATATTGGGAATTGCAAAACAGAATTTACTACCCTTACCTGGTGTGCTTTCCACCCATATTTTTCCACTATGTTTTTCAATAAATTCCTTCGAAATAATAAGCCCAAGCCCAGTGCCTGCTTCATTATCTGTTCCCCGCGATGAAGATGCTTTGTCAAGTTTGAACAGTTTTTGAAGTTGTTCCTTATTCATTCCGACCCCTGTATCGGAAACAATAAAATTCAATTTATCCGATTCAGAAAAGGCTGAAATCTTTACTTCTCCTCCTTTTTCAGTAAACTTGATTGCATTGGTTGTCAGATTTTGAAGAACTGAGCTAATCATATTTTGATCGATTTCAGCTTTTATTTCGCCTTTAACCTCCCAATCGAGCTTAATATTCTTGTTTTTTGCGATAGGAGAAATAATTGCAACTGTTTCAGAAATCAACTGGTTGATGCTGCACGACTTTGGCGAAAATTGAAGTTTCCCATTCTGCACCCTTGACCAAACCAAAAGGTTTTGCAACAAGTTGGAAATTCGGTTAGCTGATTGATGGACAATGGTTGAGCACTCTTCAATTTCTTTCTGATCACCTTCCTTAACCGCATCCTTCAAAATTTGACTAAAGCCAAGAAGCGCATTGAATGGATTCATAATATCGTGGTTAATAATTGAATAGAACTTATCCTTTTCAATTGAATCTTTTGTGATTTTGTCGTTTAACAAGATAATATTGTTTTGAAATTTTTCGTTGCGGTATGCCAGCCGTAAAATATATATCGCGAGAGCACAAGCCAGTATCATCAAAACAATCAGTATATTCTGTAAAAAATCAGTTGAGTGTTGTACCGATTTCAGGAATAAATTGTTATGCTCGGCTTCTTGTTCTCTTATGCTGATTTTGATTTCTTCAATTATTTTTTGAACCTGTGCGATTAAGTTATTGTTGATTTTAATGAGTTTCAGTTCGCTTTCCTTCAATTCGACTGCTTTTTTGACCAATTCGTTAAAGTTGGATGCATTTGCAGATACCTTGTTTGCCTGAAGCGCCCGAATCATCGCTTGCCTGATATTATTTCTATTCGACTCATCTCCAGATTGAACCCGTACTGTTGTGTTCATCTTTTGTTGCACTTTTTCGCCAACGAGCGCAGTTTTTAATTTACCCAGGATGCCTTTTTTATATGTTTCACGTGTTTCAGAGACACTCAGTGTATCAATTTTTAGATCAGATTGGGTACCAATGTATTTTTCCAATTCAATTTTATTTTCCTGCAGGTTTCCAGCTGAAAAAATCAGTGAATCAGTTATCAGCCGCAACTTCATGTAGATATTGGCTTCTTTGGTTTTGGCATCAAATATTTTAGTGATCTTTCCTGCTGCTCCGGTTGGATTTTGGTCAAAAGATTGTTGCAGTAGCTCAATATTTTGGGCAAGCATTTTTACCTGATTCTGATAATCCTCAAAGACAGGCTTTTCAAAGGTTGTACAATATTCTTTAAATCGTGCTTCAACCAGTATCATCGATTCAGTAACACTTTCAGTTCGAAGTATCTGTTCACGGTTCTGTTGCGAAAGGCCTAAAGCTGTCTGTATCCTGCTTTTTTCATTAATCAGGCCAATAATAAAAACAACAATCAGCGCGAGAATTAATGACATTAATATAGTCGTTGCGATTAAACGTGTGGGCATTTTAATTTTACTCATCCAATTAAACCTCCATTTTGATTTAAAATTTTTAATTTTCTCTCATTCAGGCATTTAGCGCCTAAACGAAAATGTGGTCAGCTTAAGACTTTTCCGCAACAAAAGTCGGAAATATCTTATATATTCAACTTAAAACTATACTTTATCTATACAGCCGAACTTTAGTTATAGGCATCAAATAGTGATAACATATTATTTATCAATCAGAAGAAGGAAGTCAATCAGATTTTCATCATTGACCAATTTGAGTTTTTTCCTTAAGCGATACCTGGCTACATCAACGCTTTGAGGATTTTGAAAAGTAAGTATCGCTATATCTTTTGAAGTTAGACCCGATCGTAACAAAGCACAAAGTTTACGTTCATTGGGGGTTAAAGTGGGGAACTTTTCAAGCAGCACACTGTAAAATGAATCAAAAGCATTCTCAAAACGTGTTTCAAAGTCATTCCAGATTTGTTGTGTCATGTTCATCTTAAACTTATTCGAAATCTGACGAATTAGTTCCTGCCCCTCTTTATTTGTATGCGGATTGACTTTTACAAGCTCATTTATCAGGCTGTTGTTCATCTCGTTCAGATGCATCACTTTCAATGTGCTCGAAATCAGTTCGATCTTCTTCGTATTCACAACATCTTCATGGGCCCTTTTAAGTTCAGAAACATCAGTGAAAACAGTAATAATTCCGATCGGATTATATTGATTGTCAAAAATTAAGTTTTTAGATACAATAAATGTTTTCTCTCCGGTGAAAACATTCTTTTCGTAAGACACCGATTCCTTATTCTGAACTAGCTCGACATCTTTTTGCAAATGGAAACCCACTTCATCGCTTCGAAAATGCCGATAAACAGACGTCCCAATCAGTTCAGATTGATCGATGTTAAGGAGTTGTTCAAAGAATTTATTGCACATGAGCAAAATTCCTTCCAGCGAACTATAAATAACCGGATGAGGGATACTTTCAATTAATGAGGTGATAAATGTATTTTTATCCTCAAGACGATGGTTCTGTTCTTTCAATCTTTTCAGGCTATCAGCTAGTAAAAGAATATTTCTGACGCGTGCACTTAATTCAAGTTTATCAAATGGCTTTTTTAAAAAGTCGATTGCACCAAGCGCCATAGCATACGCTAAATCTTCCGAAGAAGTCATCACCCCGGTGATCATTAATACCGGAATATCCTTCATGGATTCATTTTTCTTGAGTATTTCCAAAGCTTCAATGCCGTGCATTACAGGCATATTCCAATCTAAAAGTATCAAATCAGGAAAATGCTCATTAACCTTTTCGAGACATTCCTGCCCATTGGCTGCCGTGATTATTTGAAAATTAAAATCTTTCAGCATTTTATCGTAAAGCTTCAGATTCAGAGGTTCATCATCAACAAGCAGCAGTTTTGGATTAATCATCGCACAATAATTTTACTTTCCCCGGATTAGCTACAAAGATTACTCAAAAATAACCTTCTTCGCTCAATTAACTTCCGAAATAGATAACGAAAATGTCAGTTTTCTAATTATTCCAGCAATAATAAGAGTCAGATTTTCCATTTCACAAGCTTCCATAGAATTTATTCAAACTACAATTCATTTATTAGAAAAAATTGTATTTCAGCACGATACACTCATTGTACATATACTGTATAGATAGCTGTATAGGTAATTTAACCTTCTAATTAGAAATAAAATAGAATAATTTTAGTCCTTTGTTAAGATGAATTAAATATTTATATTTCTATACTTTAAAAAATCACCTAATAGGCCAATTGTTATATATTATTATAGTCAATTATTAAATTCGCAAAAAGACTGGAACTTACTAAGCAAATTGAAATGGAGGTAAAAGAATTTATTAAGAGGATCATTCAGTTTGGTTTTGATAGAAAAGCAATTGATTTTTATGTTGAGAAGTGGAACCTATCCTCCAATGAACTATCAGAAATCCGGCTAAATTCTTTTGTAATTCAATGGTACGCGACACAGGTATATATTTCTACCAGAATTATAACCGACAGATTGTCAGATGAAAAAATTGCTTCGTTACACAATATGTATGATATACTCAACATGACTTCTGATCTTAAACATATAGAAAATGAGAATTTCATGTCAGTGATATTGCTGAAAATGGCTCTGCATAAAGTCCAATACGATTCCGTGGATGCTTCAAATGGACCTCGTGATATTATGGGACACACTTTCATTCGTGAAATAGGAGAATGCTTTGCCAGGTTATGTGACAGATCAGAATCCATTGAATTTAGAAGACTGGGTAGTGATTTATTTGGTAATTGCCTGAATAGGTGCATCAATGAATTCAAGTTCGAAAAAATTGAATTTAAAGATTTATGAGATTTATTATAAGAATGTAGGGTTAAATTTATCATAGTTGTATAATGTACAGATATATTAAAATCTAACTTAAAATCAAAAAAGATGAAAAAAAATTTAGCAGAATTTATTGGAACATTTTGGTTAGTATTTGGTGGATGTGGAAGTGCATTGTTAGCTGCAGGTTTTCCAAACGTAGGAATTGGATTACTTGGAGTTGCTCTCGCTTTTGGTTTAACGGTAGTTACAATTGCCTATTCTTTAGGGCATATCTCCGGAGCACACCTTAATCCGGCAGTCACAATTGGGTTATGGATTGGAGGACGGTTTGAAGCAAAAGGAGTACTGCCCTATGTGATCTCACAAATTGCAGGAGGAATACTGGCTGCAACTGCTCTCTACTTTATTGTAACCGGGAATGGTTCATCAATTGGTTCTTTTGCTGCCAATGGTTATGGGGAACATTCACCTGGCAATTATAGCTTACTGGCAGCAATTATTACTGAATTCATCATGACATTTATGTTCTTAATTGTTATTCTTGGGGCAACTGATGAAAGAGCGCCCAAAGGTTTTGCTGGATTGGCCATTGGTTTGGCTTTAACACTGATCCATCTAGTAAGCATCCCTGTTACAAACACTTCTGTTAATCCTGCCCGAAGTATAAGTCAGGCACTTTTTGTTGGTGATTGGGCTTTATCACAGCTTTGGCTATTCATTGTTATTCCCATCGCCGGAGCCATGGCAGCCGGACTTGTGTATAAAGAACTCGGGAAATAAGAAGGAATTATATCTTAATTCGAGAAAATACAAATAACTAAAAATTCAAAAAACATGAAATCATTTAACAAAACGATTGCACTGCTGCTTTGTGGTGTAATGCTATTAAGTAGTTGTTCATCAACAAAAAACGCTACCAAAGGAGGAGTTCTTGGCGGTGCGGGCGGTGCTCTTCTGGGTGCCGGAATTGGGGCTTTGGTTGGCCAGGGAAAAGGAGCTGCAATTGGGGCAGCGGTTGGTGGTGCAGTTGGTGCTGGTGCAGGTGTTGTAATTGGTAAAAAGATGGACAAGCAAAAGGCTGAACTTGAAAAAATTGAAGGTGCAAAGGTTGAAACTGTTACTGATGCCAACAATTTACAAGCTATCAAAGTTACTTTCGATAGCGGAATCTTATTTGCTACCGGAAAAAGCGACTTAAACGCCACCTCAAAAACGGCATTGAACAAGTTTGCAACTTCGTTAAAAGAAACACCAGAAACCGATGTAACCATTTACGGTCATACTGACAACACTGGCTCCAGAGAAACAAACGTACAATTGTCCAAAAATAGGGCTGCTTCAGTTGCAAGTTTTTTGAATTCAAACGGGATTTCATCTGATCGAATGACTACTGAAGGTAAAGCATTTGATGAACCTGTTGCTGACAACTCAACTGCTGAAGGAAGAGCACAAAACCGCAGGGTTGAAATCTATATTACCGCAAACAAACAAATGATCAACCAAGCAGAACAGGGGACATTGAAGTAACCTAACTGAAAAATTTAAAACAAAAAAATGAAAAAGCACATATTAACCTTATCTCTAATTCTTATTAGTAGTATAATCTTTGCCCAATCGCCCATTGCTAAAGGTGAATCGCAGATTAATGCCGGAGTAGGCTTATCGTCATGGGGTGTACCACTGTATTTTGGTTTAGATTACGGAGTACATCCGGACATCACCGTTGGGGGTGAACTTTCTTACCGTTCGTATGGTGAAAACTTTGGTAGTAATCATTACAACAGTTCGGTTATTGGAATCTCCGGAAATGGGAATTACCATTTTAACCGCATACTGGAAATACCTAAAAATTGGGATTTCTATGCAGGGTTAAATCTGGGTTTTTATATATGGAATTCGCCTGACAATTATGCAGGATCTCATTCTTCAGGCCTTGGGCTTGGAGGTCAAATAGGAGGTCGCTACTTTTTTACTGATAAGATTGGACTCAACTTAGAGTTCGGAGGAGGAAATGCTTTCTCTGGCGGAAAGTTGGGTTTAACTTTTAAACTATAACATTGCACATCTGATAATTAATTAAATAATAAATCATGAAAAAATTACTTTTACTTTTCGCAATAATTATGCTTCTCCAATCAGCATTCGCACAAACCGTAGATAAAAAATGGGGAATTGGTGCCGGAGTTGGCGCTTATGGCACACTCAACAAATCAAGCATTGGTTTTATGCCCGAACTGTATTTAAGCAGATATATAAGTCCACGTCTCGATTTGATGCTGAAAAGTGACTTCGGATTATTCAATTCTAAAGTAACAAACAATCTGGATTTAGTAAATCCATTCCTTAACCTTAGGTACAAATTAGTAGGCGAAAGCAAAAATTTCCGTCCATATCTATTTGCAGGACCTGGCTTCCTTGCAGACAATAGTGAATCAGGACTTAACTTTGATTTAGGCGTTGGTGGCAAATATTACATGACTCCGGCAACTGCCCTTTATCTGGAGGCTGGTTACATAAACGGCATCGAAACAACCGTTGCAGGTAAAAATGCCAGGGACAACTTTTGGAAAGCTACTTTAGGTATTGAGTTCGATTTTGGAAAGACTCCTGATTCAGACATGGATGGTGTTTCGGACAAGAAGGATAAATGCCCAAATACACCAGCTGGTGTAGCTGTTGACGTCAATGGTTGCCCAATTGATACTGATGGGGATGGTGTTGCTGATTATATTGACGACTGCCCAACTGTTGCCGGATTAACATCACTGAAAGGGTGTCCTGATAAAGACAAAGACGGTATTGCTGATAAAGACGATGCATGTCCTGATGTTGCTGGTATTATCAGCCTGAAAGGCTGTCCTGATACTGATGGTGATGGTGTTGCAGACAGTGACGACAAATGTCCAAATACACCTAAAGGTGTTAAAGTTGATGCCAAAGGATGTCCGCTCGATCAGGACAATGATGGCGTATTGGATGCTGACGACAAATGCCCAACTGTTGCGGGACCAAAAGAAAACAATGGTTGCCCGGTAAAAGAAAAAACTGCCGAAGAAATTGAAGCCGAAAACCTGAAAGTTGAACCTGTTTATTTTGATACAAACAAAGCAACTATCAGTGCCAAAGAAAAAGTTAAGATTGATAAACTTGTTAAACTATTGAAAGAAAACAGCAATTACATCGTGCGAGTTACTGCCGGTTATACTGATGCTCAAGGCTCTGATGCATACAATCTGAATCTTTCAAAAAACCGTGTAAATGCAGTTGTAAAAGCAATTCTTTCAAGTAAAATTAATAAGAACCGCATTGATTTACAGAAAGGATTAGGAAAAGCTAATCCCGCTGCATCTAACGATACGCCAGAAGGACGTGCTTTGAATCGTAGAGTAGAATTTGAAATCGTAAAATCAAAATAATTCTCTTCGTAGCAAATTAAATAATCCCTGTTGAAATTGGCAGGGATTATTTTAATTTATATTTTATGTTACCATTACCTTAATACAACTAAAAAATAGAAAATTTATTTCCACTAATAGCGGCTTGCAAAAAATGATAAAACACTACCTATGAAAACAAAGATCTTCTTATTATTCTTTTTGGTGTTGGGACTTGCACCTATTCTTTGGGGACAAATCACTGATGGAGAAGCCAAACTCCGCAAACAAAATACGGATACTATACATGGTTGGAAAAGAGGTGGTGTTGTTGCACTCAACCTGGCACAAACATCACTGACAAACTGGGCTGCCGGTGGTCAAAATTCTTTTGCGGTAAATGGCTTATTCAGTGGCTTTACTAATTATAAAAACGATAAATCAATTTGGGATAATTCACTGGATCTGGGATACGGTCTTCTAAAGCAAGGCAAAAACTCTGATTACATGAAAACAGATGACAAATTTGATTTTCTTTCAAAATACGGCAGACAAGCGTACAAAGATTTTTATTATGCCGCGCTGTTCAATTTCAAGACACAAATGACTGTCGGGAAGGATTATGCAAAAGACACAGCTAAAATATCTAATTTTCTTGCCCCAGCGTACATTATTGGAGCAATAGGCATGGACTATAAACCCAATAGCTATTTGAGTGCATTCATAGCACCACTAACAGGCAAGATAACCATCGTAAATGATCAGCAGTTGGCTGATGCCGGAGCATTTGGCGTTAAGGCAGCAACGTATGATATTTTAGGCAACAGGTTACAGAAAGGTGAAAGATCGAAAAGCGAATTTGGTGGTTATATCCGTTTAATTTACACAAAGAATGATTTTAAAAATGAATTCTTAAAAGGCGTTTCTTTTACTTCCAAACTGGACTTGTTTTCCAACTATCTACATAACCCTCAAAACATAGATGTAAGCTGGGAAACTCAGATCGCCTTTAAAGTGAACAGATATATTACCGCAAACATCAATACCCACTTATTATATGACGATGATATTGCAATTGCTATAGATAAAAACAATGATGGTATCACTGACAGATCTGGACCACGGGTTCAGTTTAAAGAGATTCTTGGTGTAGGATTTTCATATAAATTTTAATATTTTATAAACTAAAAATCAAGATCATGAGTGTGGTAAAAGAATTCAAGGAATTTGCCATGAAAGGCAATGTAGTTGATCTCGCAGTGGGTATCATTATTGGTGGTGCTTTCGGGAAAATAGTCAGTTCTGTGGTTGCAGATGTAATTATGCCCCCAATTGGTCTTCTTTTGGGTGGTGTAAAATTTACCGATCTCAAAATTCTATTGACAGATCCTGTCGTTGATGCTACAGGAGTAATAACGAAACAGGCCGTATCAATTAATTATGGTAATTTTGTTCAGGCATTAGTTGATTTTCTGATCATTGCATTTGCCATTTTCATGATGATTAAAGCGATGAACAGTTTGAAAAAGAAAGAAGTAGTTCCGGCTGAAGAACCAGCTCCACCAGCTCCAACCAGAGAAGAAATTCTGTTAACAGAAATCCGTGATTTATTAAAAAAATAGCTGATCTATCGGTTATTTGGTATTCAATTATTAGCAATGGTACAAATGCCATTGCTAATTTCGTTCATTGTCTGCCCCCAGCCTCGGCTACCCACGCAAGAATGCCTCATTCATTCCATTTCGCTCAGGCCAACCCGACGTTACATTCCGCTCCCGTTTGGCTTTCCGCTCCCACGTTCCGGAACTCAAAGCCAAAATGAGAAACTACATTTTACCCAACCCCATTCGCTCGATTGCATTCAGTCAACACCCCTGATTTCTCTAACCCAATCAACGGTATGTCCTGCGAAGTGTTCACCCATGAAAACAACGACCTCAAAATCCCCGGCCACCCTTTAATGGTGTAGGTAAAAATAAAGTGCATTCGCGCATGGCCTTGTGCATACAGCCGGTTGGTCTCACTCATTCAACCGTTCCGTTCGTACCTCTCTGCGCTATTTCATTTGTTCACCTCACCAGCTTCAGCACCTCACGTGTAAGTGTTTCGTGCCTTAACACACACACCTTTCCTCACCCACGCAACAGCATTCCTTATTATTTTTACCTGCGAATTGTTTACCCCATAAAACCGATTCCCGATAATTGTCGCTAAATCAGACTTTATTGAGCGATCATGCTATTGAAATGAGAATAACTGTCTACGCACCTCCCGGTGCCAGTTATTTCCCATTTCAACAGCACATCATCATACCCGAAATTTGCCATTTCCTTTTTTATTGAAATTTGCCTCATTCAACGACTGATAGATATAAACAGATTCAAGCACAATATAAATCGCACTTTAATAGTGCAATTTTATTCATAATTTGCACTTGATTAGTGCATATTTGTTATTTTTGTAGAAAATAAATTGCTATGGACAAATTATTTGAACAGTTTCGGAAGCTTCTAAAAGAGATAGATACCGGTTTCTTCCGCTACATTTATTCTGAAATAAACTGGAAAAGTCGTATGATTGGACTTACTGGTCCACGCGGTGTTGGGAAAACTACGCTGGTTCTACAGCATATTAAAAAGAACCTGAATCCTTCTGAGACGCTTTATGTAACTGCGGAGGATTTTTATTTTGCCGACAACAAGCTGATTGAATTAGCCGGTGATTTTGTAAAGCGCGGAGGAAAATACCTGTTTATAGATGAGATTCATAAATACAAAGACTGGGCTAAGGAACTAAAACTGATCTATGATTATCATCCGGAACTGAATGTGGTGTTTACCGGTTCTTCGGTGTTAGATATCAAGAAAGGAGCCTCCGATTTAAGCCGCAGGGCTGTAATGTACAATATGCAAGGTTTGTCTTTCAGGGAATATTTGCAATTGTTTCATCAAATGGCTGTCCAGCCATATTCTTTGGAAGAAATTCTGGATCATAAAGCCGAACTTCCCGGAGTAAAACATCCATTGCCTTTTTTTGAAGATTATCTAAAAAGAGGGTATTATCCTTTTGCTTTAGAGGAAGACTTTAATCTGAGGCTACAACAAATTGTTAACCAAACTCTGGAAACAGATATTCCGTTGTTTGCTGGCATGAATGTGTCCACCGGCAGAAAACTGAAGCAATTACTGGCCATTATTGCTAAAAGTGTGCCGTTTAAGCCCAATATGACGAGTATAGCAACTGCACTTTCGTCCAGCCGGAATAACATAACTGATTATTGCCTGTTTGTTGAAGAAGCCGGAATGATAGCACAACTAAGGAATTCTACAGGAGGAATAAGGGGGTTGGGGAAGGTGGATAAAATTTATCTTGACAATACAAATCTGATTTACAGTTTAGCAAACGACAACTCAAATGCAGGAAATATAAGAGAAACGTTTTTTCTGAATCAGCTAAGAGTGAAATATGATGTAATGGTGTCTCCAATTGCTGATTTTCTGATTGGTGATTACACGTTTGAAGTAGGTGGAAAAAATAAAGGAATGAAGCAAATACAAGGTATGGATAAAGCCTTTATTGTAAAAGATGACATTGAACTGGGATATTTGAATACTATACCACTCTGGCAATTTGGTTTAACCTACTGATTGTGAAAAGTGTCCTATTTTCACTTCCCGATTTGGCTTAGTTTTACTTCCCGATTTGGCTTAGTTTTGCCTCCTGATTTAGAAAATACAAATTGAGATGATAACAACCAATCTTCACAACCTAATGAAACGATTTTGCAAAAACTTACCACAAGCATCAGGACAAACATTATATGATCGTATACGTGAGCAATGCAGGCCAAAACTGTATCTTTACACCCAATGATTGGAATATAGATTCTCAGAATAAATTTGTGCCATCTGTACCTTATTTGTACCATGAGTTTATAATTAGCTGATTTACATTGGTGTTTATTTTCGAAGAAGTAAAGTAATTGCCCGAAACAAGCAATTGCTAAAAATAGTAAAACCGCTGTATGTGAATTTCATACAGCGGTTTTTGTTTTGTGTTCGTCCAGTATGGCGATACTTTAGGGTGTAAATCTGTTACTTAAGGCAAGGGGAGAGGTGGCGTTTCTACGCTTTACGTCTAAACTGGATAGCCAGATTTTGCTCTTGATATCCTTGTGTTGTAGAGGTTAATCAGGAGAAAAATCGGCTATCGGTTTTTGTCTGTCAATGTAGAACTAATTTGCCGCAGAAGTCGCATTTGCAGAAGGGGACAGCACGATCTTGTCTGTTCCTTTTTTTACGATTTCATTGAAGTAGAATTTCAGTTTGGAGTAGAACTCCGGACTGTAAACTGATTTCTTAAATGAATATTGAAACGAGACATTTAGTTTTTGTCCATTTTGCTCTGTTTGGTAATGCAGCTGAATATCCTTATTGTCATAGCTTAAATCCTCTGGAACGTAATCTAAGGTATACCCATCTGGAACAATGATAGATGCACTGTAGTTTAGAACAGTCGGATAAAGCATATCAATATTGTAGGTTCTCACTTTTTTTTTGAGCGGGTTTTCGGATATTGTCTGGTTTAAAAAAGGATTAATGTAGATTTTGTTATTTATTTTCTCCGGTCTTCCCGACTGCTTAATTCTGATGATGGCAGCTTCACTTCGGCAAGCCTTCGTTTCGCTGCCATTCATTCATAAATAGAAAAAAGATGATTACTTTTGACAATACTACAGGTTTAACTTTACACACTTTTGGGGACACTACCCTGTTTTCTAATAAAAGTATTAATTTTATTTTCAAATTGTTTCGAAATAATATGATAGCTTTCGAAATACGATCTCGATATATTATGATAGCAGATACAATTTTTTGTAACTTGTACCATTGAAAAAACCAAACTTAAAAATAA
>QKGU01000257.1 GCA_003250325.1 Paludibacter sp. | reverse complement strand
TTTCTTCTTTGATAGCATAATATATTTGCAAGATTTATGCATCAAATATACTAAAACTTGCAGATATACACAACACTTTTAAGATTTATTTTACTGATAATCTTATGTTTATGGACTTTTTAAGGGTCGACTATTTATTCTCCGGCATTTGTATGTTTGGAGATCAGATAAGATCAGTTGTGAACCAACCAGAAGTGTTGAAGATTAGCACCTTCCAACATACAAAAATAGCTTAATTGTTGCCTTTCTCGATGGATAAAATTTCAAAGACATTATTCAGTGTTTCTTTATCTTCGGTGAGTATAAACAATTTATCGTTCTCCTCTATCACTGTAGCTCCCGTTGGAGTGATATATTTTCCATCTCGTTGAATAATCGATATTAAAGATGTTTTTGGAAATCCGATTTCTACGATATGCCTTCCAATAATAGGATTGGGAGCAGAAATAATCATCTCGGTAAGGCTCGTTTTCAAGCTCTCACTTAATTCTATGTCGCTTGATGTTTTTTGTTTCAGTTCTTCGGGTAATGAGAGTTTCAGCCATTTGGCAATGGCCGGGAGTGTCGTTCCTTGAATAAGAACGGAGGTAACTGAAATGAAAAAGACGATGTTGAAAATCATATTGGCTTTTTCTGCTCCTGCTATCAACGGATAAGTTGCAAAAACAATAGGAACTGCTCCTCTTAAACCTACCCACGAAATAAATACTTTGCTTCTGGACTGAATTTTAAACGGAATAAGACTGATAAAAACACTTAAAGGTCTTGCTATTACGATCAGGAAAATCGAGATAATCAGTCCGATGCCAAATACCGGAACTACTTGTTTTGGAAATACCAGTAATCCTAATGTTAAGAATAGCGTGATTTGCATTATCCAGGCAAAGCTGTCAAACGATTTTAGGATTGTTTTTTTGTAAACAAGTTCTTTGTTGCCTAACATAACAGCACTTATATATACTGCGAGAAAGCCATTGCCTCCGATAAAATCGGTTGCTGAAAAACTGAAAAACATAATGGCTATCACAAGCACAATGTATAATCCTTCGTAATCCAGTTTAATTTTATTGATAATAATTGCTCCAATTTTTCCCAAACCAAACCCCAGCAACGCTCCCAATAATAATTGTTTTAAAAGAAGAAGGGGGATGGATACAAAACTATTGTCCTGATTAATAACTAATCCTGTGCAAACAATCGTGAGAATATAAGCCATGGGGTCATTACTTCCACTTTCCAGTTCCAGTATGGAACGCAGATTTCCTTTCAGTGCAAGATTTTTCGATCGCAAAATTGAAAATACGGCAGCAGAATCGGTTGACGATACGATTGAGCCTAAGAGTAATCCTTCAACCAAAGTGAAATCGGTTACAGCCCATACAAATAGTCCAACGAATAAAGCGGTGAGCAATACGCCTATCGTCGAGAGCGCAAGTCCTTTTGACAAAACAGGTTTTACTAATTTCCAATCGGTATCGAGTCCTCCCGAAAATAAAATAAAGTTTAATGCAACGATACCGATAAATTGGGCGGCCTTTGGATTATCAAAATGTATTCCGCCAATTCCGTCAGAACCGGCCAACATTCCTATTGCCAAAAACAAAATTAAAACCGGGATGCCGAGTTTGAACGATGTTTTTCCGGCCAGCAACGAAATAAATAAGAGAATCGAGCCTACTAATAAAATGTTTTCTGTTGTTAATATCATTGTTAACTTTTATTACTTGTTTGGAAAGATAAGAAAAACAGGCAATTTCCATCGAAATTGATCAAAAGACTTTATCTGTAAACAGGAAAAAAACCTTATTGGTTTTTGCAAATTTCAATAATTTATTCTGCTGTAGGAATAGAAACACTGAAAACGGTTCCTTCGTTGAGTTTTGTGTTAAAGGAAATCTTACCGCCCGAAATCTCAATTATATTTTTCGAGATGGCCAGCCCTAATCCCATTCCTGTGTTCTTTGTAGTAAAGTTAGGAATGAAAAGTTTGTCTTTTATTTCGTCGGGAATTCCGGAGCCGTTGTCTTTAATTTCGATAATTACATTGCCGTTTTCCGTTCTTAAGCTGACAAGAATTTTACCTTGTCTGATAGGTGGAATAGATTGGATGGCGTTTTTCAATAGATTATTGAATACCTGTACCAATTGTTCCGGATCGGCGTAAACGAAAATTCCATTATCGCTTCCGTTGAATTTGATGTGTATTTCTTCGTTATTATTTCGGAATAACTGGACGACCGAATGAAGTTTGGCGGCAATATCCACCTTTTCGAATCTGGCTTCGGGCATTCGGGCAAAGTTAGAGAACGTCCCGGCAATGCGCGAAAGGTTGTCGATTTGCTCAATCAGCATGTCGGTTGATTTTTTGAAATACTCATCGAATCTTTCGTCGTTCATGCTTTTTGTTCGTTGCATTTGCTGTATGGTCAGCTTCATTGGCGTAAGCGGATTGTTTATCTCGTGCGCTACTTGTCGCGCCATCGATTTCCATGCTGATTCACGTTCCGATTTTGCGAGCAGTTCTGCACTGTGCTCCAGTTCATCAATTGTCCGGTTATATTGTTGTACTAATTGTCCAATTTCGTCGTTCAGTGTATAATCAATTTTTTCGTTTCGTTGTCCGAGTCTCATCTGCTTGAGTTTGCTCTCAATCATATTCAGCGGAGCCGAAAGTTGTTTCCCTATAAATAAACTCAAAAGAATAGCCAACACGATAATGATCAAATAAATATGAATGATAACGGTGAGGAAACTTTCGATCTCGCTCCGTATCTCGTCCTGGCTGAAAAACTGAGGAATAGCGATGTAGCCAATTTGCAGAAAATCGCCGTTATAAAAATCGGTATATCCGGTTAAATAGCTCAATTTTCCAATGTGTTCGTATTGGTTGACATTTGCTTTTTGTGTGAAAAATGGTTGTGGAGAAATTCTGTTGCTAATCAGACTTTTGTTGAAAATGAGCGGTTGCGAACTACCCACAAGCACACCGTAGTTATTATAAACATGTATGTCGGTGTGATAAATGTAAGACAGATCCTGCAAATTGAAATCGAGATTTTGAGTATTCAACGGATTCAGTTCCTGATTCCAGTAATACATATCCTGCAAAGCTTTCTGGATATAGTTCTTTTTACTTTCGAGGTTGGCAATTTGTTCGTTCTGATATTTTCGTTGAATGAAGTTGACCGAAACATAAAAAATCCCGAAAAAACTGATAAGAAGCAACAGTACAAATGCATATTGGAATTTTGCAGTCAGTCCAAGTCGGTAATTCCTTTTTTTTCTGATTAATTGCGATCCCCAAACCACCAGCCAGCTCAATGCAAAAAATGCCAGAAAAGTGTACAAGAAATAGTACATGTACTCTACACGATTGTACAGTTGCTTTTCTGTTAGAACAATATAAGTATTACTGTTTGCCGCTAATACATAGTGGACTTTGTTATTGTAAATAACTTTGAAAATGTCCGATTTGCGTTGTGGAATCCAGTCGCTACTGTAAGGATATTCTTCATTTCCGGAGGAATAAACAAGTTTCTGATTTTCATACCTCGCTATGGTCAGGTTTAGTTTTGTCAGGATGTCGGGAGCGGAATTTATCA
>QKGU01000201.1 GCA_003250325.1 Paludibacter sp. | reverse complement strand
TCCAGTTATCAGAAATGGCAATGCACCGACGGGTATAACATGGTGCAAACGCTGATTATGAAAAAAGTAAAAGAAGAAAAAAATTAATGTGATAGAAAAATAGTGTCTAACAGGTGTTTTTTTGAACGCAAATTACGCAAATTACCGCAAAACAATTTTTAACAACAAATGTATCTGTCGTTTGTAATTCATATAGATTTGTGAAAATTTGCGTAATTTGCGTTCTTCTTCTATTTATATTAATCGCCATCCGGACCGCCACCCATTGGAGGACGTCCCTGAAAATCGCCACGACCACCACGATCACCGCCACCAAAGCGTTGGAAATCCGATCTTCTGTCAGCAGGATTCCTTTAAACTTATTGATTTTATACGAAAAGCTAAGCATAAAATAAGAAGTCAGTGTATTGTATCTGTTGTACTGAATATAATTATCACCGATTGTTTGACGTATATTCAATTGCTGGCGGAGAATATCATTCCATTTCAAAGATAAAACTCCTTTATTCTTAAACAGGGTTTTATCGATGGAAGCATTCCAAATCAACTCGTCCTGATCGAAATTGGAGTAACCTTGCCTTGTGGTGTAATTGATATCCGAAGAAATATTAATGTTATATGGTAGATGAAGCACAAGGTTGCTGCTGCCAGTCCAGTCCCAGGTTTGGGCTATGGTTGGATTCAGATTATTCAATGTATTGGAATAACGGACTGTGCCTCTCAATCCCAATTCAACAACATCATGGGTAAACGTCAAAGCCAACTGTTCCGAAGCGTTGTAACGTCGTGTGCTACTCAAATCACCCAATAGTAAATTTTCCGTGTTTATATCTTCCGAGTTCAATCCTTTCGAAGAATATCCGTAACGCATATCGTAACTTCCGAACGTACTGGTGTTAAAATGAAGACGTTTTTGAATAATAGGCGTATTAAACATAATATTTGCACTTACATTGTAAGGAGCTTGTTTTGCATTTACAGTCTGATTATATTGTTTTCCGGTTGCATCGTAAATACTGTTCGATACCAAAGCATCGCGGGTAACCTGCCCTCCTAAACGTGCGCTAAAAGAAGAAAAGGTTTTGTCGTTGAACGAGCTGTAGAACATCCGGAACGTATGATTGAACTCAGGATTCAATTTCGGATTACCCACAGTTTCGTTCATTGGGTTCGAGTTATTTTTCACAGGTTGCATCTGATCGATCGAAGGCTGGCTCGTTCTTCCGTTATAATCGACACGGGCAAATTTCTTTTTCGAAAAATTATACTGAAAACGGGCTCTCGGTGCAAAATTAAACACTCCATAGGTGGTATCTCTTGACACTCCATTTCCGTAATACCTTACATTGGTGGTTTGCGATGGTTCGGCCCTTGCCCCCAATGTGAAGTAATAATTTTGTTCGGTGTGTTTAAAATTCATTTCCATTGTTTCACGATAGAAGATATTTTCAAACGTATTACTGTAGACGCTGTCGAACTCCGTGTAATCAGGATTCACGCGGCTGCCTGCATTTTTATACTGATCCTTCACACTATTGGTGATGTTATTCTGAAGCGAAACGGTTGTTTCGAGAAGGTTTTTAATATTCCACAATGGCTCTACAAACGACAATTGCAAATTATAATTGAATCGGTTCGATATATTGTTTGTCATCTGATCGATAATCGTGGTACTGTCTCTTGTATATTTCTCCGAGTAATTGAAACTCCGACTATCACTGTTCGAAAATCCACCACCAATGTTCGCGGTGAGTGTACGTCCTTTTTTGGCAAACTTGCGATTGTATATAATGTTTAAACCTGCACCTATATTATTTCCCTTGCCGTTGTTGAAACTATTCCCCCAGCTCGTGCTATCGTTGTCGGTCAAATAAAGATATTCTCTTTCTGAATCCGAAAAAGATTTGGAATAATTCATATTCGGCTGTATTACAAAGGTACTCAAGCTATCCGGTTTCCACTCAAGTTCCAGCCGCATATTAGCAGAATAACTTTCGTTAGTCGCAGTGGTGGAATCGTTATTGTTATATATTTGGTCTTTCAAATAACTTTCCCTTTCACTCTGAGTTTCAGAAAGGTTCTTCGAATGGTTGAAAGAAGCATCACCACCAATTTTCAATTTTGGATTCAATATCGTGTTGTTGTTCACTCCAATATTCTGAGTCGCTGTAATTCCGCTATTGGAACCGCCTCCGCCTCCAAACCTTCCGCGCGAACTTCGAGTGGTATTTGTATTATTGGCTCCTCCGGTAATGGCAGTTTGAGCTTCACCATCCATTATGTTGACAAACGCATTTCCATCGTACCGTATCTCATTGTTCGTATCCAAACCACCTCCGGCAGTTACATTACCGAAAACTCCTTTTTTACGGTTAGGCTTTGTAGTCAGATTGATAATTCGCTCGGTATCGTCGTCTTCAAATCCGGTCAATTGTGCCATATCCGATTTTTGCTCCAGCACCTGTATTTTATCAATCATTTCGGCTGGCAGGTTCTTTGTGGTCATCTCAATATCATCGTTAAAAAATTTTTTTCCGTCCACTCTTACCTTTTTTATCTCCTGACCATTTACAGTTATTTTACCCTCGTTGCTTATTTCAACACCGGGTAAACGCTTCAACAGATCTTCTACCACTGCATTCTCGGCTGTTTTAAAAGCCGTAGCGTTATATTCCATCGTATCGCCTTTTACCACCATTTGAGCAGCTGTACCGGTTACTTTTACTTCATCAAGTAATTTTACATTTTCTGTCAGTTGTATGTTTTTCAGGATAACATCTTTGCTATCCATGGTTATTGGTTTGCGATACTCCAGATAACCGATAGAACTCACTTTGAGTATATAGTTGCCTTTTTTTATTTTTGTTAGCGCAAAGGAACCTTTCGTATCGGTTTGACACCCCTGTACCAATGCTGAGTCGCCATCTGCTTTCAACAGCCGAACTGTAGCCAGTTCGAGAGGTAGTCCGTTTTTAGTATCGAAAACCGTTGATTGAATACTGTGTTGAGCGAATGAAGCTATACTAAGCGAACACCCTAAAAAAACTAATGAGAATAACTTTTTCATTCTAAAAATTATAAATTTATTGAAGATACAACCATAAAAAATCGCAAGCAACATTACTCCTACCTGCGAATGGAGAAAAGTCTGAATTTTCTCAATCTATTGGACGATAAAAAGACCCGATAGTTTAATGAGAAACTGATAAAAAAGCAGAATATTATAACTTTTTTACCTGCTTCTTTTGCAAAGATATTTTACAAATTAAAAATAAAAGATATCTCAATTACCGACAAGGCTAAATTTCTACATTATTAACAAAAAAAATCCCGATACTATTAAAGTACCGGGGTTATCAATTATCAAACTATAAATTTACTGTCTCTTGTTACGTCGGCTTTCGTGTCCCATTCCCAGACCATCTCCCCTGCTTCCGTTTCGGAGATGCATTGCACTCAGGGTTAAAGAATTTGCAACTCTGTTATTGGTAAAATGCTTTTCGTAATTGGCTTTAATTTTCATCCCTTTACTTGAATTTCCCGTCATACTCAGGCCGGCCATAGCACCTTGTCTCATCCTGCCTAAAAAATTAATTAAAGACTTCATTTTCTAAAATTTAAAAAGTTCGACAAATTATTTTTCATCATTCGTATGTAGAACAAATTGCTTTTCGAATAAGTTGATGGAGAATCGCATTTTAAACGCTTATTCACAGTTGATCAAAAAACCTCCCCGATAAGCTAATGCTTATCGGGGAGGTTCTATTTTCTTAAGTCCCCCATTTGGGGGATTTAGGGGGGTTATTTCGCCATTTCAATAGCCACCGCCACTTGTACAGTAGCACCTACCATTGGGTTATTACCCATTCCAAGGAATCCCATCATTTCCACGTGAGCTGGAACTGAAGAAGAACCTGCGAACTGAGCATCACCGTGCATACGTCCCATTGTA
>QKGU01000071.1 GCA_003250325.1 Paludibacter sp. | reverse complement strand
ATATAATCTTGCGTCCACTTCTTCGGCTGGCCACGAAATGTGCATTGCATTTTGTGTCATTTCGAGTCCGGATGTCGCTACGCCACCAGCATTAACTGCTTTGCCCGGACCATACATTATTTTATTTTTCAAAAATAAATCGATGGCCTCTGGAGTACAGCCCATGTTTGAAATTTCGCTAACGCAAATCACTCCGTTTTCGATTAATTTTTGTGCATCTTCTTCGTTGAGCTCGTTTTGTGTGGCACAAGGTAAAGCAATATCAACTTTAAGTTCCCAGGGACGACGATCAGCGAAGAATTGTGCCCCGAATTTTTCAGCATAAGGTTCAACAACGTCATTACATGTTGCACGTAGCTCAAGTAAATAATCAATCTTTTCGCCAGAAATGCCTTCAGGATCATAAATGTATCCATCCGGTCCGGAAATACTAACCACTTTGGCTCCCAATTCGGTCGCTTTCGTAGCTGCTCCCCAGGCAACATTTCCAAATCCTGAGATAGCAATTGTTTTATCTTTCAACGACATTCCTGCTGTTTCGAGCATTTGTTTTACGAAATACAATCCACCAAAACCGGTTGCTTCAGGACGGATGAGCGAGCCACCAAATTCAAGATTTTTTCCTGTTAATACTCCTGTGTTTTCGCGAGCCAGTTTTCTGTACATTCCGTAAAGATAGCCTATCTCACGTCCTCCTACGCCAATATCACCGGCAGGAACATCGGTTTCTGGTCCAATGTAACGCCACAATTCAGTCATAAAAGCCTGACAGAAGCGCATTACTTCAGCGTCTGATTTACCTTTCGGATTGAAATCGGAACCACCTTTGGCACCTCCCATTGGAAGGGTGGTAAGTGCATTTTTGAAAATTTGTTCGAATCCCAGAAACTTTAGTATTGATAGATTCACCCGATTGCATTGTTGAACTGAACGCGGTAACCAATATTTACCTGCACATCTCCACGATCGTCAACCCAGGGTACTTTAAACGTGAAAATACGATCGGGTTCTACCAAACGTTCGGCAATTTTTGCCTGTTCAAATTCAGGATGTGTGTTGTATTCTTCTTCAATTGTTGCTTGCAAATATTCTTGTTCTCCGGGATGCTTAGCTGCAAGCGATTGCATCAATTTTTCTATGTTCATACAATTTATTTGTTATGAAAGTTTTTTCTATTTTGTGTGAAAATATTTGTAGAAAATGATATGATAAACGATTTTGGTAACAAATTGTAAGTTGTTGAATCTTGTTCGATATTTTTAAATGACTTATTTTCTTAAATGTTGTTTTAGTGGGCGTTTGTAGCTTCCATTTAGATTTTAATGCAAGTTTAGATTATTTCTTTGTGATAATCAAATAATTTTGAATATTTTTTCAATTTATTTTTATTTTTGATATTGTATGTTGTTATATTGCTGTAAAACAATTGTTTGCTTGCTTGTGGCGTTTTTGGGAATCTTTTATTGTAATTTAGTATTTTGTATCTTTACTTTCAAATCGTAAGTTGAGGTCGATATATTATATTTGTTAACCATTGGAAACACCATTTTCATTATTTATAACACAGCTTTTCTACTTGGCGAATAAATTTTTGTATCTTTGCACTCTTAACTAAAATAGCATTTTAAGGCATTTGTTTGAGAAACTAAATGTTTATAAATTAATACATTCACTTGTGCGTAAATTCGTTTTACTTTTTCTTGTTTCACTAAATATCCCTTATCTGTTTTCTCAGTTCGAGGTACCGCCCGGATACAGATTTGTAAAAACATGGCGTGTTTCGGAACAGTTTGCTAAAGTCGATTCGTTGATAGTGGACACTGTACCTTTAAATTTTCAGGATGAAAACCCTATTGACCGATTGAGTATTGCCAATTCGTACAACGGGAATCTGGGATCGCCGATACAGCCGAAAATTTATTTCGATAGGGTGGAGCAGAAGGATTTTATCTTTGCAAATCCTTATTTTCCTTACATGATGATTTTGCCAAATGCCACATTTTATAATACAAAAACCCCGTTCAGTTATTTGAATTATAAAACTGGTGGAACCACATTTAGAGATGAGGATAACATAAAGTTTTTGTACACGCGAAACGTGAACAAGAATTTTAATGTTGGTACTACGTTGGATTATCTGTATTCACCGGGTGAATATAATAATCAGACAGTGAGTCGGTTTGCAGGTTCACTCTTCGGAACATATAATGGCAAGCATTATAATGCAACGGCATTTTTCTCCACGAACTCTTTGAAATCGCAGGAAAGTGGCGGTTTGTCCGATCCATCGACCATTTATTCGGCCTGGGCAAGAAAAGATTTGGTGACAAATATTGGTGCGCAATCGAATTTCAATCAAAGTCAGATATATTATAATCATCAATATTCCATTGGCATTGAGCGACCTATTCGGATAAATCAGGATTCGGTTCGCATGGAATATGTGCCGGTAACGCGTTTTGTGCATACATTCAAGTTGGATACTTATAGTAAGAGGTATTATGAGAGTACTGTGCCGACCGGATTCTATACTAATACGTATTTTGGCGGAACAAGTACGCGCGACACTACATCATTACAGGTGCTGACGAATAATTTTTCTGTTAATATGGAAGAAGAATTCAATAAATGGCTCGACTTTGGATTGACAGCGTATGTGGAGAATGAGGTGCAACGATTTGATTACCTGAAAGACACTCTGCAAACGGTAAAACTGGAGTCGAATACGAAAATTGGTGGAATTCTTTCGAAACAGCGTGGAAAGATTTTTAAATATAATGTTCAGGCTGAGATTGATTTGTTGGGTTATAAAATTGGTGATTTTCTCCTGAAAGGAAATTTGGGTGGTTTTTTTAAACTATGGAAGGATAGTATTGCGTTGGTTGCCAATGGTTTCGTGCGTAGTGACGAACCTTCGTTTTATTATCAGTATTATCGGTCGAATCATTTTCAGTGGGATAATAATTTTACAAAAACGTATAGAACCAATATTGGAGGAACTTTTTCGATTCCTACACGCAGATTCTCGTTGAACGTAGGGGTGGAGAATATTACAAATTTTGTTTATTTTGATAATGACGCCTTGCCGGCTCAATTTGGAGGAAACATTCAGGTATTGTCAGCAAATTTGAAGCAGGATTTTCATTTTGGAAAGTTTGCATTAGAAAATAATGCGATTTATCAGATAAGTTCTCAGAAAAGTATTTTGCCGTTGCCTATGCTTTCGTTGTATCACAATCTGTATTATCACGATGTGTGGTTTAAAGTGTTAACAGCGCAATTTGGTGTAAATGTGCGTTATAATACTGAATATTATGCTCCGGCTTATATGCCTGCTACGGGACAGTTTTATACACAGTCGGCAACAAAGATTGGAAATTATCCGTTGATGAATGCATATTTGAATTTTCATTTGAAAAGAACAAGATTTTTCTTTGAATACTATAATGTGAATGAGCTTTTCATGAAAGGAGCTTATTTCTCAATGCCGAATTATCCATTAAATCCTGCGATTTTCAAAATGGGAATTTCGTGGAATTTTTATGATTGATATTTTCTCGTGCGGATTTTTTGCTGTTTTGTGATAAAGTTTAAGACATGCGAAAGAAAATACAAATAGCGACTGTAGTCTTGGTTCTTGTAGCCATACTTGTTTCGGTACTTTGGATAAGAGATGTCCGGAGTAGGATTCACGATTTGCCAAGTATTATGGATTCTGGCCGACTTTCTGTGTTGACCGATAGCAGCAGGCTGGGTTTTGCAACGAAAGGCGATAGTGCTTATGGTTTTCAGTACGAAATTGTAAAGGCATTTGCTGATACTTTGGGATTGGAATTGGTTATTTCCGAACAGAATGATTTAAAATCTTGTTTGAAAGAACTGGAAAGTGGCGATTATGATATTATTGCGAATTTGATACCTGTCACAACCGAATGGAATCAACGGGCATTATTTACGAAGCCTTTGATGATGGCAAAACAAGTGCTTGTACAACGGATAGAGGATGATACAACTCAGTTGCCACGTATAAAAACTCATCACCAATTGGCGAAAGACAGTATTTACATTCAATACAATTCGCCGTTTAAAATGAGGCTACAACATTTATCTGATGAGATAGCCGATACGATTCATATTTTTGAGGTGAAAAACCTGAACACAGAACAACTGGTTCGTTTGGTGGCCGAAAAGAAAATAAAATATACGATTTGCGACGAACAGTTTGCAAGAGTTTTGAAAGAAAGATATCCGAATATAGATATCTCGTTACCACTTGGATTTGAACAACAATTAGCATGGGTTGTTCATCCAAAATCGGTACTGTTACTTGAAAAGCTGAATGCTTTTCTCGATGATTTTATCGGAAGTTCTGCATATTGGGAGATCTATAGAAAATATTATTAAAACAGAGTTAGAAAGTTTATAAAGTTGAAAAGTTTAAAAGCAAGATAGCTAAATACAAACTTTACAAACTTTACAAACTTTACAAACTTTACAAACTTTACAAACTAAATAAACTATGCCATTAAATATTCCTGTTACGTTACCGGCAGTAGACGAATTATTGAAAGAAAATATTTTCGTAATGGATTCGGATCGTGCATCTTCGCAGGAAATCCGTCCGCTGAAGATTCTGATTCTGAATTTGATGCCTGTAAAAGTTACTACCGAAACTGATTTGATCCG